>DAIMFM010000055.1:0-14292 GCA_036724585.1 Burkholderiaceae bacterium
CGCAATAATGGGTGACACGATGCTCGCGCATCAGGCCGAAGATCAGCGCCGCGTCGACCTTGCGCAGGCAGACGCTGGTGCCCGCCACGGCCGCCAGCGTCCAGGGAAAGCACCAGCCGTTGCAGTGGAACATCGGCAGCGTCCACAGGTAGACCGGATGGCGCGGCAGGCTCCAGGCCACCGCGTTGCCCAGGGCGTTGAGGTAGGCGCCCCGGTGGTGGACCACCACGCCCTTGGGATTGCCGGTCGTGCCCGAGGTGTAGTTGAGCCCGATCGCGTCCCATTCGTCCTCGGGCAGCGAATAGGCGAAGCCGGGATCGCCTTCGGCCACGAAGGCCTCGTAGTCGATGCCGCCGACGGGCTCGCCGGGACCGTCGTAGACCGGATCGTCGACATCGATCACGAACGGCAGCGGCCTGCCGGCCTCGCGCAGGCTCGCCAGGGCCTCGCCCACCTGCGGCGCGAACTCGCGGTCGACGACGAGGATCTTGCTGCCGGAATGCTCGAGCACGAACGCGATCGCGGGGGCATCGAGCCGTGTGTTGATGCAGTTGAGCACCGCCCCGGACATCGGCACGCCGAAGTGGGCCTCGACCATGGGCGGCGTGTTGGGCAGCATGACGGCGACGGTGTCGCCGTCGCCGATGTCGCGCGCCACCAGCGCCGAGGCGAGCCGGCGCGCCCGCGCATACAGCTCGGCCCAGCTGCGGCGCAGGTCGCCGTGGACGACGGCGCAACGCTCGGGGTAGACGTCGGCGGCCCATTCGATCAGGGAGATCGGGGTGAGCGGCACATGGTTGGCCGGATTGCGGTCGAGGTCCTGGCGATAGGGGTTGGGTCGGGTCGGCATGGGTGTCTCCTCGCAGGCGCCTTGCGCCTCGCCACGTGTCCCGGTGATTGTAGGCACGGCGCGGCCGGCGTGCGCGGACGGGCACCCGCCGGCACCGGGGTCATGCCGTCGCGCCGGCGCCAAAACGCGTAGAGTGTCCCCTTTATGGAGGACGCCGCATGGCAGTTACCGAGCTTGTCGCCGAGAAGTTCGACGAGACCATTACCGACAACGAAATCGTGATCATCGATTTCTGGGCCCCATGGTGCGGCCCCTGCAAGTCCTTTGCGCCCACCTTCGAGAAGGTCGCCGCCGAGAACGAGGACATCCGCTTCGTCAAGGTCAACACCGACGAGCAGCAGGCGCTCGCCGGCCATTTCGGGATTCGCTCGATCCCGACCCTCATGGTGTTCCGGGAACAGGTCATCGTGTTCCAGCAACCCGGGGCCATGCCCAAGGGCATGCTCGACGACCTCATCTCCCAGGTGCGCGATCTCGACATGGCGGCGATCCGCGCCGACGCCCGGCCGTTCCGCGCCGCCGACGACGAGGAGGCCGACGAGGCCTGAACCTCCCGCCGGGCCCGCGCCCCAGGGGGCGCAGCTCGCCGTCCCGGGCGCAGGCCGCCGTCATCCCATGAAGAACATCCTCAGGATCCACGTCGAATTCGGCGACTGCGACCCGAGCGGGATCGCCTTCCATCCCGTCTTCTTCGCCTGGTTCGACGCGGGCTCGCGGCACTTCCTGCGCGCCGCCGGGATGCCGCACTGGCGCGACACGCAGGCGGCGAGCGGCATCATCGGCACGCCCATCGTGGCCACCCAGTGCGACTTCCGCCTGCCCTGCAGCTATGGCGACGAGGTCGAGGTCCATACCTCGGTGGAGGAATGGCGCGACAAGAGCTTCGTGCTGCGCCATGAGCTGCGTCGCGGCGAGGACCTGCTCGCGGTCGCCACCGGGGTGCGCGTCTTCGCCATCCGCCATCCCGAGGACCCCGGGCGCATCCGGGCCGTGCCGCCGCCGCCCGAGATCCGGGCGGCCTGCGACGCGCCCGGCATCACCTACGGCTGAGCGTTGCGCTCGCGCATGGCCGCGAAGCCTTCCTCCAGGTCGGCGATGAGGTCGGCCGGATCGGCCAGGCCGCAATGCACGCGCACCAGCGGTCCGCCACGCCAGGGCCGGGCCGTGCGCAGGTGGTCGATCGCCGCGGGCATGATCAGGCTCTCGAAACCGCCCCAGGAGTAGCCGAGGCCGAAGAGGCGTCGGCCCTCGCACAGGGCGGCGAGCGCGCGCTGGCGTCGCTCGGCGCCGTTGGCGCCCGCGAAGGGCGCGCCGTCGAGCTCGAAGGCGAACAGGCCGCAGGCGCCGCTGAAGTCGCGCCGCCAGAGATCGTGCCCCGGATGGCCCGGCAGGGCCGGATGCAGCACCCGCGCGACCTCGGGCCGGCCCTCGAGCCAGCGCGCCACCGCGAGGCCGTTCTCCTGGTGGGCGCGCATGCGCACCCCCACGGTGCGCAGGCCGCGCAGCACCAGCCAGGCGTCGTCGCCGCCGACGCACATGCCGAGCTGGCGCACCGCCTCCCAGAGGCGCGGCCAAGCTTCCGCGCGCGCGACCACCGCCCCCATCAGCAGGTCGGCATGGCCCGACCAGTACTTGGTCAGCGGCAGGATCGAGATGTCGACACCCCAGTCGAAGGGGCGCGCGAACATCGGCGAGGCCCAGGCGTTGTCGATCATGGAGACGATGCCGCGCGAGCGCGCCAGGGCCGCCAGCGCCGGGACATCCTGCAGCTCGAAGGTATAGCTGCCGGGACTCTCGAGGTAGAGCACACGCGTCTGCGGCCTGATGAGCGCCGCCAGCCCCTCGGCGTCGATGCCGGGGTCGAAGAAGCTGGTCTGCACCCCCAGCCGCGCCAGCATGCCCTGGGCGAACACCCGGGCCGGCCCGTAGACCGAGTCGGTCATCAGCATGTGGTCGCCGGGCTCGAGGAAACCGAGCAGGGCGGTGGAGATGGCGGCCCGGCAGTCGTGGCCGTCGCCCTCGATCGCGGCGAGCGCATCCATCAGCGCGAAGCTCGTCGGCGTGCCGACCGTGCCGTAGGTGCTCGCGTGGCGCTCGCCGGCCATCGCCCGTCGGCCGGTGTCGGCCGCCTGCGCGAACGAATCGAAGAGCACGGTCGAGGCGCGCACCACCGGCGGGTTCGCCGTGCGGATGGGCAGGTCGAGGCCGCGGCCGGCCTCCGCGAGCAGGGTGTCGATCGAGGGCTTCGGCTGCGGCGGCTGGCTCATGGCGGTAGGATCGTCCTTCGGATGGCTGCCCCATCTTAACTTGCGGAGTTTCATGCAATGTCCCTGTTCCTCGTCCGCCATGGCGAAACCGAACTCAACGCGACCCGCGTCCTGCAGCAGCCGGACACGCCGTTGTCCGAGCGCGGCTTCGCCCAGGCGCGGGCGATCGGCGCGCGCCTGGCCAACGAAAGCCTGGCGGGCATCGTCTCGAGCGACATGACGCGCGCCGCGCAGACCGCCGAGACCATCGCGCAGGTCACCGGCCTGCCGGTACGCCTCGATTCCCTGCTGCGCGAGCGCGACTTCGGCGAACTGCGCGGCCGCAGCTACGATTCGCTCGGCTTCGACCCGATGGCGCTCGACTACGCGCCGCCGGGCGGCGCGAGCTGGGCCGACTTCACCCGGCGCGTGGGCGAGGCCCTGGAGGCCATCCGCGCCCATCACGCCGCCTTCGGCGGCCCGATCGCCGTCGTCTCGCACGGCCTGGTCATCCGCGTGCTGCTCAACGAACTCGCGAAGCTGCCCGAGGGGGTGGTGGAGTGCGGCCCGCTCGCCAACACCGGCCTTTCCATCGTCGGCGCGGAACCGCCGCACCAGTCGGTGCTGGTCAATTGCGTGCGCCATCTCGAGGACGCCATCCGCGACGATGGCCGCGGCCTGTCGGGCTTCTGAAGCGGACGCACCGTCAGCGGGCAAATCGCACAGCGGCCGCGGAGCGGCAGCCGGATACTCGATCCACGCCAACTCGTTCGACCATCGGGGGTGGAGCGATGAACGAAGCGCTGGATATCCTCGGCTGGATGCTGCTTGCGGTTTTCGTCGTCGCCGCCCTGCCGCTCGCCCGGTCCGTCATGCGGGCGCGCCGGCCCGGTCGGCACGGCCGGCCGCTGCGCATCCGCGAGACCGACCCGAACGACGTCTATACCTGCTGAGCACCCGGGGAGCCGGCGCGGACGCCGGCCTTCCGGCACCCTCCTTCCGGGCCCTCACGCCCCTCGGACTCGTGCCGGGCGCGGCGGTGAGACAATGCGGGGTTGTCCCTCGCCCCAGTCTTGCCCATGACCATCGCAGCACCCGTTCGCCCGGAACTCGAGTACCCCTTCGCGGAACCGCCGCAGGCCGGCCATGCCTTCGAAGTGGCGCCGGGGGTGCTCTGGCTGCGCATGCCGCTGCCGTTTTCCCTCGACCACATCAACCTGTGGGCGATCGCCGATGGCAAGGGCTGGTCCCTGGTCGACACCGGGATCCAGGGGCCGCAGTCGGCCTCGCAATGGCGCCGCCTGCTGGCCGACGAGCTCGGCGGCCGGCCGCTCACGCGGGTCCTGGTGACGCACATGCATCCCGACCACGTCGGCATGGCGGGCTGGCTGACGCGCAAGTTCGGCTGCCGGCTCTGGATGACGCGGCTCGAGTACCTGAGCTGCCGCGTCCTGGTCGCCGATACCGGTCGCCAGGCGCCCGAGGACGGCGAGATCTTCTACCGGCGCGCCGGCTGGGACGAGGAAGCGATCGATGCCTACCGGGCCCGCTTCGGCGGCTTCGGGCGCAACGTCTACGCGCTGCCCGAGAGCTACCAGCGCCTGCGCGACGGTGACCGGCTGCGCATCGGCGACGACGACTGGCAGGTCGTCGTCGGCACCGGGCATTCCCCCGAGCATGCCTGCCTGTACTGCCCGGCCCGCAAGCTGCTGGTCTCCGGCGACCAGGTCCTGCCGCGCATCTCGTCGAACGTCTCGGTCTTCCCGACCGAGCCCGACGGCGATCCGCTCGCC
Organism: Burkholderiaceae bacterium; assembly: GCA_036724585.1. Taxonomy (GTDB): domain Bacteria; phylum Pseudomonadota; class Gammaproteobacteria; order Burkholderiales; family Burkholderiaceae_E; genus JAMLIN01. Next base: position 4,890 of record DAIMFM010000055.1, read on the forward strand.
GACTGGCTCGGCTCGATCGACAAGCTGCTCGCCAGCGTGCCCGACGACGTACTGGTGCTGCCCGCGCACAACCTGCCGTTTCGCGGCCTGCATGCCCGGCTGCGCTATCTCGCGGCCGAGCACCGGCACAACCTGCACAAGCTGCGCGAGCTGATCGCCGCCGAACCGCGGCGCGTGATCGACGTCTTCCCCGCCCTGTTCGCGCGGCCGATCGGGCGCGACCTGCTCGGCCTCGCCACGGGCGAGAGCATCGCCCATCTCAACTACCTCGTGGGGCGCGGCGAGGTGACGCGACGCACCGGCGCCGACGGCGTCGATCGCTACCACCTCGCCTGACGCCCCGATGGCGCCGAGCTCCCCGGCTGCTGCGCGCGAGCAGGCGCGCACGATGTGGCTGGTCGGGATCGCGGCCTTCGGCGGCACGCTCTCGATCCGCGTCTGCGATCCGATGCTGCCCTCGCTCGGCGCGGAGTTCGGCCGCTCGGCGACCGATGTCTCGCTCGTGGTGACCATCTTCGTCATGGCCTACGGCCTGTTCAGCCTCGTCGCCGGCCCGCTGGGCGACCGGCGCGGCAAGCTCGCGGTGATGTCCGTGGCCGCGCTCGTGGCCGCCGCCGCGAGCCTGGCCGCGGCCCTGCCGCTGTCCTACGGCTGGCTGCTTGCGATGCGCTTCGTCTCGGGGGCCGCGATCGGCGCGATCATGCCGATGGGACTGGCCTGGATCGGCGACAACATCGCCTACGCGGAGCGCCCGGCGACGCTCGCCAACTTCACCGCGGCGGCCACCACCGGGGGGGTGGTCGGCCAGATGAGCGGCGGCCTGTTCGCCGACACCCTCGGCTGGAACACCGCATTCCTCCTGCCCGGCGTGCTCTTCCTCGTCACGGGGCTGATGCTGCGCGGCCCCGTGCGGCGCGCGCCCCGGCCCGTTCCGACGTACGAGGGCCTGGCCGGCGTGCTCGGCGCCTACCGCGCGATCTTCACCGATCCGCGCGCCTGCGCCGTCATGCTCTTCGTGGCGCTCGAGGGTGCGATCGGCTTCGGGGCGCTCGCCTTCGTGCCGAGCTTCCTGCACCTGCGCCACGAGATCCCGCTCTGGCAGGCCGGCCTGATCGTGGGCGGATTCGGGTTCGGCGGACTGTTCTTCGCCATCTTCTCGCGACCGATCATCCGGCGCCTGGGGGAACGCGGCCTGGCCGTGGTCGGCAGCACCGGCCTCGCACTCGGACTGCTGGCGGTGGTGTGGATGCCGATGCTCGCCGGCGCGGTCGCCGCCTGCCTGCTGACCGGCTTCGGCTTCTACATGATGCACAACACGATCCAGACGCGCGGCACGCAGATCGCGCCGGCCACGCGCGGCATCGGGCTCGCCTGCATGGCGCTCGCCCTGTTCTCGGGCCAGTCGGTGGGCGTGGCGGCGGCGGCCGCGGTGATCGACCGCGTCGGCTACGGCACCACGATCGCCGGGCTCGGCGTGCTGGCGGCCGTGCTCGGCGTGGCGATCGCCGCGTGGTTCCGCGGCCACCCGCCGCTCAAGGACCTATGACGCGGCAGTCGTCGGCGCGCAGCAGCGGCGCGCCGGTGCGACGCTGCAGTTCCTCGAAGGACAGGCCCGCCACGATGGCGCGCACCGTCAGCCGCTGCGCGGCGCGGTCGACGTCGAGCACCGCAAGGTCGGTGTAGACCCGGTCGACCACCGCCTGACCGGTGATCGGATAGCTGCAGCGCTCGACGATCTTCGGCACGCCCTCGCGGGTGTTGTGCGACATCACGGCCCAGATCGAGCGCGCGCCCACGACGAGGTCCATCGCGCCCCCGACCGCCGGGATGCTGCCGGGCTCGCCGGTGTCCCAGTTCGCGATGTCGCCGTTGGCCGCCACCTCGAACGCGCCCAGCACCGAGATGTCGAGATGGCCGCCGCGGATCATGGTGAAGGAGACGACGTGGTCGCTGATCGAGGCGCCCGGCACGAGCACGATCTGCTCGCGGCTCGCGTTGATCAGGCCCGGGTCGGGCGACGTCCCGGGCGGCGCCGCCACCATGCCGACGATGCCGTTCTCGCTGTGGAGGATCACCTCGCGGTCGGCCGGCAGGTAGCGCGCGGCCAGGGTGGGAATGCCGATGCCCAGGTTGACGTAGGCGCCGTCGGGCAGGTCGGCGGCGACCGCGCGCGCCATGCCGTCGCGATCGAGCGCCCGGAAGGCATCGGTCATCGCTCGTCCTCCCGGCGCACCACCCGCTGCACGAAGATGCCCGGCGTCTGGACGGCCTCCGGATCGATCGCGCCCAGCGGCACGACCTCGTCGACCAGGGCGACCGCGACTCGCGAGGCCATTGCCACCACCGGATTGAAGTTGCGCTCGGCGCGGTTGAACGTGAGGTTGCCCCAGCGGTCGCCGTGCAGGGCCTTGACCAGGCCGAAGTCGCCATGCAGCGGCTGCTCGAGCACGTAGCCCCGGCCGTCGATCACGCGGGTCTCCTTGCCCTCGGCGAGCAGGGTGCCGTAGCCGGTGGGCGTGAAGAAGGGCCCGTTGCCGGCCGCGGCCGCCCGCATCCGCTCGGCCATGATGCCTTGCGGCACGCATTCCAGCTCGATGGTCCCGGCCTTCCAGGCATCGGCGAAGGCCTGCGCATTGCCCGTCTTGCCGACCGAGCGGGCGTAGGAGCTGACGAGCTTGCGCACCCGACCGGCGGCGATCAGCTGCGACAGGCCGATGGGGCCGTCGCCGCCGTTGTTGTTGACGATGACCAGTTCGCGCGCGCCCTGGTCGAGCAGCGCGCACACGAGCTCGGTCGGAATGCCCGCGATGCCGAAGCCGCCGATGAGGATGGTCGCGCCGTCGTGGACATCGGCGAGCGCTTCGGCGGCCGAGCCGACTATCTTGTCGAGCATGATGGGCTTCCGATGCGGGCCTGGCGGGAGCGAGCCGGCACGGCGGGGCGGCCGGGCCTCATGGCCGGTAGCCGAAGCGGTTCGCGCCCGCGGCGCGCAGCGGCGCGGCGAGGTTCGCGAACTCGACGACCAGCTCGCGGGTATCGGCCGGGTCGATGATGTCCTCGATGACGAAGGCCTCCGCGCTGCGGAACGGCGAGGTGAGCGAGCGCACGCGTTGCTCGATCTCGGCGCGCCTGGCCTCCGGATCGGCGGCGGCCTCGATGTCCGCCTTGTAGGCGACCTCGAGCCCGCCTTCGATCGGCAGCGAGCCCCACTGCGCGCTGGGCCAGGCGTAGCGGAAGCAGAAGCGGCCCGGATGCTGGTGGGCGCCGGCGGCGACGCCGAAGGCCTTGCGGATGATGACGCTGCACCAGGGCACTGTCGATTGCGACACCGCGGTGGCCGCCCGCACGCCCACCCGCATGACGCCCTCGACCTCGGCCTCCAGGCCGATCTTGAAGCCGGGCACATCCACCAGGTTCAGCACGGGCAGCCGGAAGAGTTCGGCGAGGTCGAGCAGGCGGATGAACTTCTCGCTGGTGGCGCGGTCCCAGGCCCCGCCGTAGTGGTACGGGTCGCTCGCGAAGACGACCACCGGCCAGCCGTCGATGCGCGCCAGCCCCGATGCCAGCGCCTTGCCCCAGCCGCGGCCGATCTCGAAGAAGGAACCGTCGTCGACCAGGGTGTCGACGATGCCGCGGATCTTGTAGACCCTGCGGGCATCCTCGGGAATCGCGCTGCGCAGCTTCGCCTGGTCGGCGCTCGCCGCGCGCCCCGTATCGGCGCGCGGCGGCAGCTCGTGCACCGAACCGGGCAGGTAGGACAGGAAGCGGCGGGCGCGATCGAAGGCCTCCTCCTCGGAGCCGACCTCGTCGTCGACCACGCCGTTGCGCGTATGGATCCTCGAGCCGCCGAGCTCTTCCTTCGTGAGGTCCTGGCCGGTGCGCGCCACCACCGGCGGGCCGGCCACGAAGAGCTGCGACGTCTCGCGCACCATCACCGAATAATGGCTCGCGGCGACGCGTGCCGAGCCCATGCCGGCCACCGAGCCGAGGCCGAGCCCCACCACGGGCACCGTCATGAGGTTCTGGGTGATGTACGGCCAGGCCTTGAGCTTGGGCAGCAGCGTGTGGCCCTTCATCTCGATGTTCTTCACCGAGCCGCCGCCACCGGTGCCGTCGACCAGGCGCACCAGGGGCACGCGCAGGTCGTGCGCCATCTGCTCGCCGGCGATCAGCTTGTCACCGACGGCGCCGTCGTTGGCGCCGCCGCGCACCGTGAAGTCGTCGCCGATGACGACCACCGGCCGGCCGTGGATCCGGCCGCGACCGGTGATGAGGTTCGACGGCACGAAGCCGTCGAGCCGGCCTTCGGCGTCGTACGAACCGGTGCCGGCGAACTTGCCGAGTTCACGGAAGCTGCCCGCATCGAGCAGCTTGTCGATGCGCTCGCGTACCGGGAGCCGGCCGTTGTCGCGATGGCGCTGGAGCTTCTCCGCGCCGCCCATCTGTTCGGCGAGCCGGTGGCGCCGCGCGAGTTCTTCCAGTTGCCTGTCCCAAGCCAAGTAGCCATCTCCGGTGAGATTCTGTCATGCAGAACACTTGTTCTTTTTTGGGCAGTATCAGAAGATTCGATGGGACTGTCAAGGCGAGCCCGGCCGTGATGCCGCGGACCGCCCAGGCCCATGCTCCGAGGACCGATCGTGCCGACATCCGCCACTCCCCGACGCTCGCCGGCCGAGCTTTCCCCCGGATACGCCGCGAACATGCAGGGCGTCGCGGCGGTGGACCGCGCCCTGTCGATCCTGGTGGCGATCGAAGCGGCCGAGGACGGCTCGCTCTCCCTCGCCGAACTCGCCGCCGCGACGCTGCTCTACAAGAGCACCCTGCTGCGGCTGCTGGTCTCGCTCGAGCGCGGGGCGCTGGTGGTGCGCCGCGCCGACCAGCGCTATGCGCTCGGGCCGTTCGCGTTCCGCCTCGGCAAGTCCTTCGAGTCGCACAACCCGCTCGAACAGCGCCTGGCGCCGATCATGCGTGCGCTGGTCGAGCAGGGCACCGAGAGCCCGTCCTTCCATGTGCGCCACGACGCCACGCGGCGCCTGTGCCTGATCCGCCTCGACTCGCGGCATTCGACCCTGGACCGGGTGCGGGCCGGCGACCTCCTGCCGATCGACCGCGGCGCGGCCGGCCGCATCCTGCTCGCCTACGCGGAACGAGGCGCCGCGACCCCATCCGACGTCCCCCGCACGATGGTCTCGCGGGGCGAGCGCGACCCGCTCTGCGGTGCCGGCGCCGCGCCGGTATTCGGCGCCCGCGGCGAGCTGGTCGGCGCCCTGTCGCTGTCCGGCCCGCTCGATCGCTTCTCGCCGGAGTCGATCGAGCGCATGAGCACCTTGCTGCTCGACGCCGTGGACCGGGCCAGCCGGGCGCTCGGGGCAACGCATTCGGGCGAGGCCCGGGGCACCACCTGAGCACCGCCTGGGCGCCGCCTGGGCGCCGCTCCAGCCGCCCGCCCGCCCCGGCGGGCCCGCTCGTCGGACCGGGCGCGCCATATGCCTGCGCGCCTGTGCGGGCGGCCCCGGCGCCCTCTAGGCTGGACAGCTGACATGGCCAACAACGACCCCCGCCAGGGGGCGCATCCATGGTGGCAGTGAGACCCGTCGCCTCGACCGAGCGAGGCAGCAGCGGCTTCGATGAATCCCGCCACGGGATGCTGGACCTCGACCTGCTCGAGGACGCCTACTACGAGGTCGACATCGGCGGCCGGATGCTGCGCTTCAATCCCGCCGCCAGCGAGATCCTCGGCTATCCGCCGACCGAGCTCGTCGGCAAGCACTACCGCGAATACATGCCGCCGGCCTTCGCCGAGAAGGTCAAGGACCTCTTCAGCGAGGTCTACGAGACCGGGCGACCCTCGCGCTCCTCGGAATGGGTCATGGTCCGGCCCGACGGCACCAGCCGCCGGGTCGAAGGCTCCGTCGCCCTGGTGCGCGATCCCGAGGGCGAGCCGGTGGGCTTCTGCGGCATCATCCGCGACGTCACCGAGAGGCGGCGCGCCGAGCAGGCGCTGCGCGAGAGCGAGGAACGCTTCCGCGCCCTCACCAGCCTGTCGACGGACTGGTACTGGGAGCAGGACGCCGACTACCGCATGGTGCGATTCGAGGGCCGGCGCGCGCTGCTGCGCTACGACCCCGCGAAGATCGTCATCGGGCAGCGCCTCTGGGAACTGCCGCGCATGCTGCTCGACGAGGCGAACTGGGACGAACACCGGGCGCAGCTCGAAGCGCGCGAGACCTTCCGCGATTTCGAGTACGCCTACATGAGTTCGAGTGGCAAGCGCTACTACGTGAGCATCAGCGGCGCGCCGATCTTCGATGCCACCGGGCGCTTCACCGGCTACCGCGGTACCTCGCGCGACGTCACCCGCGCCAAGCGCGAGCAGCGCCTGCTCGAGCTCGAGCACCGCGTCACCCACGCCTTGTCGACGCCCGCCGGCGAGGATGAGGTACTGGCGACCGTCATCGCGGCGATCGCCAGGTCGGAAGGCTGGGACACGGGCGCCTACTTCGAGTTCTGCCACCGGACGGGCGCCGCGCGACTGCAGGTGAGCTACTGCGATCCCGGCGTGCCGGCAGCGACGGCCGAGCAGCATCGCGCCCGCATCGGCTCGATCATCTCGAAGCCGATCGTGCTCGCCCAGGCGGCCCGCAGCGGCGAAACCAGCTGGATCGCCGATGTCGCCGATGCGCTGACGCCGGGCAGCGCATGGCGCGAATTCCTGATGCACACCGGCGAGCGCACCCTCTTCATCGTGCCGGTGCAGGGCGAGGGCCGGACGCTGGGCGCCTTCACCTTCGCCAGCCGGTCGATGCGCGAGCCCGACGAGCGCCTGCAGCGCGCGATGCGGGTGGTCGCCGACCAGGTCGCCCAGTTCCTGGGACGCAAGGCGGCCGAGCGAATCCTGCGCGAGAGCGAGGCGCGGTTCCGGGCGCTGACGCACCTGTCGACCGACTGGTACTGGGAGCTCGATACCGCCTTGCGCTTCACCCGGATCGGGGGCGCGCGCGGGGATCTCGCCCGCAGCCAGGACGGCGGCGCCGCACTGGGGCGGCATCCCTGGCAGGTCGGCCTGCGCATGGCCAGCGGCCGCTCCTGGCAGGATGTCGCCGACGCCATGCGCCGGGGCGAGCCGATTCGCGACATCGAGGTATTCCGTCGCGACCGGCGGCGCGCGATCGCCTGGTATGCGATCAGCGGCGAGCCGACGACCGACGAGGCCGGCAGCATCACCGGCTACCGCGGCATCGGGCGCGACATCACCGACCGCATGCTCGCCGAGCAGCGCATCCAGCGCATGGCGACCCACGACAGCCTGACGGGGCTGCCCAATCGCGCCCACTTCACCGAGAAACTGGAGCACGCGATCGAGACGGAGGCGAGCCCCTTCGCCGTGCTCTTCATCGATCTCGACGGCTTCAAGCCCGTCAACGACACGCTCGGCCACGAGGCGGGGGACGCGCTGCTGCGCGAGATCGGCGCGCGGATCCGCGGCTGCCTGCGCGGCGACGACGTCGTCGGGCGGCTCGGCGGCGACGAGTTCATCGTGCTCCTGCGCGACATCGCGGCGCCGCGCGAGGCCGGCCGCATCGCCGAGAAGATCCGCCTGCTGGTCGGGCAGCCCCTCCGGATGCACGGCCACACCCTTGGGGTCACGCCCAGCATCGGGATCGCGATCCATCCCGACAGCGCCGGCACCGCCGCGGGGCTGCTGCGCGCCGCCGATCTCGCGATGTACGAGGCCAAGCGCAGCGGCAAGGACCGCCACGCCTTCTTCGCCGACCTCCAGCCCGGCGGGGCCGCGCCGGCCGAACCGGGGCGCCCGAACCGGGGCTGGGCCCCGGTCTGCGCCGGCGTCCCGTCCGGGCGGCGGCCCGGACCATGGCCGGCGGCCGTCAGGATTCGAGCGCGGAGGGCGGCACGCCGGCGGTGACGCCGCCGTCGATCACCATCGTCTGGCCCGTCATGAAGCCGCTCGCCTGCGAGGCGAGGAAGACGGCGGCGCCGGCGATCTCGTCGGGCTCGCCGATCCGGTTGAGCGGACTGTCCTTGACCCGGTGCTTGAGCAGCTTCGGGTCGGACCAGAGCGCCTTGGCGAAGTCGGTCTTGATGAGGCCGGGCGCGATGCAATTGGCCCGCACCCGGCGCGCGCCCCACTCCACCGCGATGTTGCGGGCGAGCTGCATGTCGGCCGCCTTCGAGATGCAGTAGGCGCCGAGCGTCGCCGAGCCGCGCAGGCCGCCGATCGAGGAGATGATGATCACCGAGGCATCGTCCTTGTCCGCCATGTGCGGCAGCGCCATGTTGGCGAGCCAGAAGTTGCTGCGCACGTTCGAGCCCATGATGCGGTCGAAGGCGGAGTCGTCGATGCCGGCGGCCGGGCCGAAGTAGGGATTGACCGCCGCGTTGCAGACGAGGACGTCGAGCCGGCCCCACTGGGCCAGGGTCCTGTCCACGAGCGCCTGCAGCTGCTCCTTGTGGGCGATGTTGCATTCGACGACGATCGCCTCGCCGCCGGCGTCGCGGATCTCCTGCGCAACCGGCTCGCAGGCGTCGGGCTTGCGGCTCGAGACGACCACCTTCGCGCCGTGCTCGGCCAGGCGCAGGGCGATCGAGCGGCCGATGCCGCGGCTCGAGCCGGTGACGATCGCCACCTTGCCGCTGAGATCGAACAGGTTCATGACTGCCTCCAGGATGTCTGTCTATGGATGGTTCGAGAGCAGGCGCCGGTGCCCGTCGAGCGTGCCCGCCACGGCCTGCGCCGCCTCGCGCCCCTTGGTGCGCATGTGGGCCAGGAAGAACCCCTGGTGCTCCTCGTGCTCGTGGAAGTGATGCGGCGTGAGCACCATCGAGAAGACCGGCACGCAGGCGTCCAGCTGCACCCGCATCAGGCCGTCGATGACGGCGCGCGCCACGAAGTCGTGACGGTAGATCCCGCCGTCGACCACGAAACCGCCCGCGACGATGGCCGCGTAGCGGCCGGTGGCGGCGAGCATCTTCGCGCGCAGCGGGATCTCGAAGGCGCCGGGCACCTCGATGCAGTCGATCGCATCCGGCGCCTGGCCGAGCTCGGCCATCGCGGCGACGAAGGCATCGCGTCCCGCATCGACGATGTCGCGATGCCAGCACGACTGGACGAAGGCGATCCGGCCGCCGCCGTCGGCAGCCGCGACGGCCGACGGTCCGGGGGCAACGGGTGAAAGCGAATGTGGCGACGGCGACTGCATGACGACTCCCGTGTTGGCAAGGGTGCGCGAGCGCAGGCTCGCGAACCGGTCCGCAAGTACGGGGCGACGGGATCGGCGGCGCGCCGCGGCCATGCCATGACGCCATGGCACGCGACGACGCCCGGGCAATGGCGCGAGGCCACCTGCCGGACGCGCGATGCACCGACGGTGCCGGCGCATCGTGC
>DAIMFM010000056.1:0-2984 GCA_036724585.1 Burkholderiaceae bacterium
GGTGGCGTGGGCGATGCGCGAGGGGTCGTCGATGGTGATGTGCACGTATTCCGAGCCAGTGCCGTCACTGGCGCGAGCCGGCTGCCGGTGACGCGATGGCCCGGCCGCTAAAAGCGGCCCAGCCGGAGCCACGCTTCAGGGGAAAACGTCGATGCGTAGCGCCGGTGTTGGGCGGCAGCGCGAAGACGCTCGCACGCGGAAGGGGATCTTGTCAGGCCCTGCCCCTGCAAGGCACCTGAAGAAGCCCACGTACTAACTCAAAACCGAGAAATCAGAACCGCGGCAGCTCCGGAAACCGCAACTCCCCCTTGTGCACATGCATCTTCCCGTACTCCGCACATCGCGCCAGGGTCGGGATCGCCTTGCCGGGATTGAGCAGGCCGGCCGGGTCGAAGGCGCGCTTGACCGCGAAGAAGGCTTCGCGCTCGGCCGGCGAGAACTGCACGCACATGGAATTGATCTTCTCGATGCCCACCCCGTGTTCGCCGGTGATGGTGCCGCCGTACTCGACGCAGGTCTCGAGGATCTCCGCGCCGAAGCGATCCGCCCGCTCCCACTCCCCGGGCTGGTTGGCATCGAACAGGATGAGCGGATGCAGGTTGCCGTCGCCGGCGTGGAACACGTTCATGCAGCGCAGGCCGTACTTCTCTTCCATGTCCTCGATCGCGCCGAGCATGCGCCCGAGGGTGCGCCGCGGAATGGTGCCGTCCATGCAGTAGTAGTCGGGCGAGACGCGTCCGGCCGCCGGGAAGGCGTTCTTGCGGCCCGACCAGAAGCGCAGGCGCTCTTCCTCGTCCTCCGACACCCGGATGGCGGTGCAGCCGCAGTCCCGCAGCACGGCCTCGATGCGGGCGATCTCCTCGTCGACCTCCTCGGGCGTGCCGTCGGATTCGACGATGAGCACGGCCTGCGCGTCGAGGTCGTAGCCGGCCTGCACGAAGGGCTCGACGGCATGCACCGCCTTCTGGTCCATCATCTCCATGCCCGCCGGGATGATGCCGGCGGCGATGATCGCGGCGACGGCATCCCCCGCGGGTTCGACCGCATCGAAGGAGGCGAGCACCGCGCGGGCGAGCACCGGCTTGGGCAGCAGCCGCAGGCTCACTTCGGTGACGACGCCGAGCATGCCCTCGGAGCCGATGACCAGCGACAGCAGGTCGAGGCCCGGTACGTCGGGCGCCTCGCTGCCGAACTCGAGGACCTCCCCGTCGATCATGATCATGCGCACGCGCAGCACGTTGTGACATGTGAGCCCGTACTTCAGGCAATGCACGCCGCCGGAGTTCTCCGCCACGTTGCCGCCGATCGTGCAGGCGATCTGCGACGAGGGGTCGGGCGCGTAGTACAGCCCATAGGGCGCCACCGCCTCGGAGACCGCGAGATTGCGCACGCCGGGCTGGACCCGCGCGATGCGCGCGACCGGGTCGACCGCCAGGATGCGGTTGAACTTGGCCAGCGACAGCACGACGCCGGCGCCATGCGGCATCGAGCCGCCCGAGAGGCTGGTGCCGGCGCCGCGGGCGACCACCGGCACGTCGAGTTCCCGGCAGGCCTGCAGCACCTCCCGCACCTGGTCCTCGGTCTCCGGCAGGGCGACGGCCATGGGCAGCTGACGGAACGCCGACAGGCCGTCGCATTCGAACGGCCGGGTATCCTCGACCTCGTGCAGCAGGCAGTCCGCCGGCAGGACCGCCCCGAGGCGTTCGAGGACGCGCGCCTTCTGCGCCGGCGAAGGTCTCGCGGTGACGTCGGCATGGCGGTGTTCTGCAGGGGCATTCATGGTCGGCTCCAGTACACGGATGGGGCGCCCGGCGCGACGCCCGCCCGCCAGCTTAGCGGCCGAGAGGAAAAGCACCAAGTCGCGACCGGTGCGCGACCGGCGCGCGACCGGTGCGCGACCGGCGCGCGACCGGCGCGCCAAGGTAGCGCCGAGGTCGCGCCGAGGTCTTGACCGCGCGGCGCGGGATCGACGACGATGGCCTCTCCTCCTTCGACAATGCACGAACGCACGGCGGGCTGCGGCCCGCGGCCAAGCAGACCCGTATCCCATGAAGAAAGAAGCCTGGCGGCGCGAGGCTGCCTCGTATCCCCTCGCGGGCGAAATGCCCACGCGCTACACCGACGTGGACGTCTGGCAGCACATGAACAACAGCGCGCTCATCAACCTCCATGGCGAGGCCGTCCACCATGCGCTGCACGGACTGTTCGGACCCGACGCCTGGCGGGACGGCGAACCCATCGTGGGCTACCTCGGCAGCACGACGGATTTCGTCGCCGAGGCCTACTACCCCGACCCGCTGTCCTGGGGTGCGCGCGTGGTCGGCATCGACGAACGGGGATTGCGGATCGCCACCGCGCTCTTTCAACGCGGCCACTGCGTGAGTATCCACGAGGCCTTGCTCACGGGCTGGGCCGACGGCCGTCCGGTCGCCCTCGTGCCCGCCCAGCTCTCGGCGCTGCGGGCCGCGCAGGCCCAGGGGGCCGGGGCACTGCCGAACGATTACCGCCTGCAGCTCGACGACACCGCGCCGCAGCTCACGCACTTCCGGTGGCAGCGGCCGATAGCGCTTCGCTATGGCGACAGCGACGCGCGCCATCTCCCGAGCGTTGCGTGGCTCGGGCGCCGCGCCGTGCAGATGCGCATCGAGTTCCTGACCGAGATCCGTGGCGAATCCCGGCGGGCGCGCCGCACCGGCAGGATGATCGCGCATGCGAACCTGCGCTGGCACCGGCGCCACGTGCCAGCCGCCCAGTGGCAGATGGGTTGCGGCATCGCCCGCCTGGGCGAGCGCTCGGTTGTCGTTCGCGGCGCGGTATTCCAGGATGGGACCTGCCTGGCCGAATGCGATTCGGTCATGGTATTCATCGATCCCGAAACGCATCGCAGCGCATTGCTCGACGACACCGCCCGCTCGGTGCTCGAGCCCTGGCTCCTGCACTCGGTGCCGAGCGCACTCGACTGATACGGATTGGCCTTCAGCCTG
>DAIMFM010000056.1:2994-14173 GCA_036724585.1 Burkholderiaceae bacterium
GGCAATGCCGCTGAGCCGGCCCGCGTCGAGCCGCAGCCTGTCGAGCATCGCCGAGGTCAGCCCGTTGGCCTCGCCCGCCGCCATGTCCCGGGCATTGGCGTCGAGGATCTCGCTCGCGCGCGCACGAAGCTCTGCGGCCGCAGCGCGCAGCCCTTCGGCCTTCGTCTCCGTCGGCGCGGTCGCCATGCGCTTGGCGGCGCCTCGCGCCCTCGCTCCCATGTCGGCGATCACGGCATCGATGCGCGCCGGATCGAGGAACATCAGCGTGACGGTGCAGGCGATGAAGTCGTAGATCGTCCCCAGGTCCGCCTGGTTGATGTCGTACTGGCGGGCGTCGATGGAGTCGATGCCTTCGCGTTCGACGATCGATCGCAGCATCCCGATGGCATCGGCATTGATGTCGACCGCGGTCACCTCGAAACCGAGCTGGCCCAGGTATAGCGCGTTGCGCCCGGCGCCACAGCCCATGTCGAGTGCCCTGCCGGGCGCGAGCAGCCGGGCCGCCCGCACGACTTCGCTGTGCGGCGGGTTCAGGCCATATCGGGCGTTGAGGGCCATTGGTTCCGGTGTCGTTGCAGTCACTTCATCTCCCCGTCTTCGATGTGTCCCTGGGTCTGCAGCCTTGCATGCCCGCCCGCGATGCGCAATGCTGCAGGTTGATACCGAGGAGGCGCACCCGTGAAACTCTACGAAGCAATCGCCCGCAGCCTGGCCGACCTCAAGGTGAGCCGGCTGTTCGGCCTGATCGGCGACGCGAACCTGTTCATGGTCGACGCCTACATCCGCCACCATCGCGGCGCCTACACCGCGGCGGTGCACGAGGCCGGCGTCGTGCTGATGGCGCTCGGCTACGCGCGCGTGTCGGGCGAGACCGGCGTGGCCACCGTCACGCACGGCCCCGCGCTCACCAATACCCTCACGGCGCTGGTCGAGGGCGTCAAGGCCTCGACGCCCATCGTGCTCCTGGCGGGCGACACCCCCGTGGCGGACCGCGAGCATGCGCAGAACGTCAACCAGCGCGAGCTCGTCATGGCCACGGGCGCGGGCTTCGAACAGCTGCGCGCTCCCACGACGCTCGCCGACGATCTCGCGCGGACGTTCGCGCGTGCCGGCCAGGAGCGTCGTCCGGTCGTGCTGAACATGCCGATCGAGTTCATGTGGCAGGAAGTGGAATACACGGCCCCGCGGGTCTACGTCCCCGAGAGCCGCAGCGTGATCGCCTCGAGCGTCGACATGGACAATGCCATCGGCATCATCGCCTCGTCCCACCTGCCGGTCGTCATCGGCGGACGCGGTGCCGCCGACCCGGAGGCCGAAGCCGCCATCCTGCGCCTTGCCAGGCGCATCGAGGCGCCGGTGGCCACCTCGGTGCGCGGCAAGGGCCTGTTCGCCGACGACCCCTTCAACCTCGGGATCTGCGGCACGATCAGCAACCCGGTGGCGTCGGAGACCATCGGGGCGGCAGACTGCCTGATCGTCTTCGGTGCCAGCCTGAACCAGTTCACGGCCGGCCTCGGCGGGCTGACCCGCGGCAAGCGCATCGTGCACGTGGATCCCGCGGCAAGCCAGATCGGCCGCTTCACGCCGGTCGACGCCGGCCTGGTGGGCGACCTCGGCCTGACGGCCGACGCCATGCTGAAGTGGCTCGACGAGGCGGAGATCCCCGGCTCGGGCGCTCGCAGCGATGACCTGCTCGCGAAGCTCACCGCCTTGCGCAAGAGCAAGGCGCGCTTTCCGCGCAAGCCGCGCGCCGGTGCGGTCGACCTGCTCGAGGCGCTGCAGGCGCTCGACCAGTCGTTCCCGCGGGACCGCGTCTACGTCAGCGACACGGGACGCTTCCTGGTCGGCGCCTGGCCGCTCGTCCAGGTGCGCAATCCGCGCGACTATGTCGACACGATCGGCTTCGCCGCGATCGGCCTGGGGCTCCCCACGGCCATCGGCGCGGCGAAGGCCGCGGGCGGGCGCCCGACCCTGCTCGTGACGGGCGACGGCGGCTTCATGCTGGGCGGCGTGAGCGAGCTCGCCACTGCCATGCGCGAAGCGCTCGACCTCACCATCGTGGTGTGCAACGACGGCGGCTATGGCGCCGAGTACATCCAGTACGTGGCGCGCGACATGGATCCGTCACTGTCGCTGCAGCACTGGCCGGACCTGGCCAACATCGCCCGGGGCTTCGGCCTCGAGGCCATGTCGGTGACCAGCAGCGAGGAGTTGCAGGCCGCGATGCAGGCCATCGCCAAGGGCAGCCCGGGACGACCGCGCCTCATCGACATCCGCATCGATCCGGCCTGCATGCCGATCGGCGGTTGAGGGGCGGGTCCAGGATGGGCTGCAGCGGCCACCTCAACCTCTTTCGCCCCCGGCCGCGTTTCGAACGGCCATCAGGTCTTCCGTCATGTCCAGCGCAACCTCGGCACGCTTGAGCGCAAGACGCCCGTGGTAGACAGCAGCCTCGCGCATTTCCGCATTACCGACCGACGCGAGGGCGTGCAGCGCCTTCTGCAGCCGCACCCCGACCTCGACCACGCCCGCGCCGTCACGGGCTATCGGCGTGAAGGCATCATCGAACATGTCCCGCACCGAAAGTTCGGGGACTTCCACCCGGTCGTACATCGGCGGGTCTTCTCGTCCGTCCGCTGCGGGCTCTCCCCATAGCGCAAAGAGCCGCACGAGTACCCCGACGACCTCGATTGCCGTGCCTGGATCATTGACCGCAGGCGACAAGGCGCGACCGGCAATTTCCGATAGCACCACCAGACCGAATCGCGGGTCGTTGTCGAAACGACGATCCCTGCCGATCTGGAACGATCCGGCGACACTCGTGCAATCGATGGCCGCGTCGCCCGGGAAAGCGCTGACATACGCCAGTGCACGGTCAGGGGCCGCGAACGTACCCGGAAGGGCCGCGACGGCCACCCGTGCCTGATGCTCCTCCGCCCAGGCCTGCAATGCGGCGACGTCCACGTGCTGCACATAACCCACACTCGTCGCGAACACGGCCTTGCCGCTCGGCGGGGACTGCTGCGGCAGGCAACGAAGCGTGGGCGCACCCCGCCGCTGCTCCAGCGCCCCGGCGGTGGCCTTCTCGACCTTGTCGATCGTCGGCCCCATGCGTCCGAGGCGTGCGATGCGGTCGACCCAGCGCACAAAGGTCACGATGACGACACCGAACACGATGGCGGTCAGCACGAAAAGAACGAACAGGCCCGCGGTCGCGTAATAGTTGTTCTGGACTGCCATGAGCGACACGATGCTGAAGATGAATGCACCGACAAAGGTCGAAAGGGCGTTCTGGGATGAATCGTCGGTGACGACCAGGATGAATGATCTCGGCGTCGCGGTACGGCTCGCCGAAGCGTAGGCCGCCACCATCGCTCCCACCGAGAAGGTCGCTATGACCATCATGGTGGAGGCCATGACGGACAGGAGCTTCTCGACCGATTCCTCCTGAATCTCGGGCACGAGCCTCGCCAACGAGGTGTCATCGGCGAGTTCCGCCGCGAACACCATCGCGACGGACAGCAGGCACACGAGCAGCGGCCTCACCCAGAGTCGTTCGTGAAACCGACGAAGGAAAAACCTGACTCGGTCCGCCGAAACCATAGAAGCCTCCAGGGCCCTCGCACTCGAATGGCCGGGTATCCTCGACTCCATGCAACAGCGCATCCGCCGGCAGGATCGCGCGCAGCCGCTCCAGGACGCGGGCCCGCTGCGCGGGCGTCGGGCTCGCGGTGACGTCAGCATGGCGGTGTTCCACGATGGCGTACATGGCGATCCCCACGGCGCTGGGCGACGCCTGATGCGCCGCCTGGTCGCCAGCTTACAAGGACGGGCTCGATGAGGCGAACGAGCTGATGAAACCGGGCACGGCGCCCGTGCGCGGATCGGACGGAGGACCGCTGGCGGGACCGGCCACCGGCTACCTCCTGCTCTTTGCCGGCATGGCGCTGGTGGGCACCTATGTCGCCCTGTCGCGGCCCCTGGTGGCGGCGGTGCCGGTCTTCCTGCTCGCCTGGCTGCGCTTCGCGATCGCCGCGGTAGCAATGCTGCCCTGGCTGCGCGCGGGCCCGACCGATGCGCCGCTCGATGCGGGCCTGCGGCGCACCCTCTTCGCCCAGTCCTTCTTCGGCAACTTCCTCTTTTCGACCTTCATGCTCGCCGGTGTTGCCCGCACGTCGGCCACGGCCGCCGGCCTGGTGCTCGCGCTGATGCCGGCCGCGGTGGCCCTGCTCTCCTGGCTGGTGCTGCGCGAGCGGATCGGCGCGCGCACCGGCGTGGCGATCGTCCTGTCCGGCATCGGGCTCGCCCTGCTCGCCGGCGCGGGCGCGAGCCCGGGTGGCGGCGCCCCCGACCTCTTCGGCCACCTGTTGCTGGTGGCGGCCGTCGGCTGCGAATCGACCTACGTGGTGCTCGGCAAGCGCCTGACCGGCCGTCTTTCGGCGCGGCGCATCTCGGCGCTGATCAATCTCGTCGGGCTCGTCCTGATGACGCCCTTCGGCCTGTGGCAGGCCGCTTCCTTCGACTTCGCCCGGCTCGGGGCGGGACACTGGGCGCTGCTCGTGTTCTATTCCCTGTCGGCGAGCATGTTCGCGACGTGGCTGTGGCTGGCGGGCCTCGCCCGCGTGCCCGCCGCCCGCAGCGGCGTGTTCACCATCGCGATGCCGCTGGCGGCCACGATGGTCGGCGTCACCTGGCTGGGGGAGCGCCTGGGACTCGCGCACCTGGTCGCCTTCGGCTGCGCCGCCGCCGCGATCGCCCTGGTCGCCCGGGCGTCGCCCGCGGCCAACGGCCGGCCGGCCCCCCGGGCCGCCGGGGGCCCGCAGAGGAACCCCTTCGATTGACATCGGGCCCCGGCCTAGGCAAATTGCGGGGCTAGTCGACCGACCGCTGCGGGAGAGATCGGCGCCCGCAAGCGGGCGCTGGCGCCGAAGGTGTATCGCCCCGCAAACTCTCAGGCAAAAGGACTGCAGCGGATTCGACTCTCTGGAGAGAAGACGGCCCCTCGGGCGCGGTCTCGCCGAAGGAAACAGGTCGACCACTCGGCCGAATGTCTCAGGCGAAAGGACAGAGGGGGCTCCACGGACATCGAGCACCGGCGCAGGCCGGCGAACCCAGCAAGCTTTGGAGCAACCCTTGGAAAATCCCGGCGATCTCCGCTACACCGAATCCCACGAATGGGTCCGTCGCGAAGCCGACGGCAGCCTCACCATCGGGATCACCGCCCATGCGCAGGATGCGCTCGGCGAACTCGTCTATGTCGAACTGCCCGATGTCGGCCGCAAGGTCGACAAGGGCGAAGCCTGCATCGTGGTCGAGTCGACCAAGGCCGCCTCGGACGTCTATGCGCCGGTGGCGGGCGAAGTGCTCGCCGTCAACGAATTGCTCGGCACCGATCCGCAGACCGTCAACTCGGATCCGTTCGGCGAGGGCTGGCTGGTCAAGCTGCGGCCCGCCGATGCCGCGGCCTTCGACGGCCTGATGTCGGCGGCCGACTACAGCGCCAGCACCGACGCCTGAAACCCGGCGGGCCGGCGTTCGATCGCACGGGTGCGCCGGGGCGGCTTGCCGGGCAGGCAGACTGCCGGCGGCGCCTCGCATGCCATGCGATCGGACGTGGACCCGGCCCGATCCGATCACATCACCCTTCGCGTCCGGTGCCCGTCCGACCGCGGCCCAGGAGCCGGTCGGCGTCCGTCGACGCAATGCACGCCCAGGAGGCGCGACATGGACCTCTCACACGCGCGTGAAGAATCGCTCGCCGATGCCTTCGGCCAGGCCGATTTCCACGCCCGCCACATCGGGCCGACCCCGGACGACGAAGCGCGCATGCTCGAGCTCATCGGCTGCTCCAGCCGTGCCGCGCTGGTCGACGAGACGGTCCCCGCCCGCATCCGGCTCGATCGCGAACTCGCGATCGGGGAGCCGGCCGATGCGCCCACGGCACTGGCCGAACTCGCGACGCTGGCCGCCCGCAACGAGACCTGGCGCAGCCTGCTCGGCGCCGGCTACCACGGCACCCACATGCCGGAGGCGATCCGTCGCAACGTCCTCGAGAATCCCGGCTGGTACACGGCCTACACGCCCTACCAGGCGGAGATCTCCCAGGGGCGGCTCGAGATGCTGCTCAATTTCCAGCAGATGGTGGTCGACCTCACCGGCCTGCCGCTCGCCAACGCCTCGCTACTCGACGAGGCCACCGCCGCGGCCGAGGCGATGGCGGTGTGCCGGCGCGCATCGAAGTCGAAGGCGACGAGCTTCTTCGTCGAGGCGGGCGTGCACCCGCAGGTGCTGGCGGTCATCCGCACGCGGGCGCGCTGGATGGACATCGCGCTCGAGGTGGGCGATGTCGATGCGGTCGAACCGGCCGCGATCTTCGGCGCCTACCTGCAGAATCCGGACACCGAGGGCCGCATCCGCGACCTCACCGAAACCATCGCCCGCCTGAAGAGCGCCGGCGCCCGGGTGTGCATGGGCGTCGACCCGCTCGCCCAGGTGCTGATGCGCTCGCCCGGCGCGATGGGCGCCGACCTTGCGGTCGGCTCGACGCAGCGCTTCGGCGTCGCGCCGGGGTTCGGCGGCCCGCACGCCGCCTTCATGGCCGGCACCCGGGACATGCAGCGCCTGCTGCCGGGCCGGATCATCGGCGTGTCGCGCGATGCCGCCGGCGCCATCGCCTACCGCATGGCGCTGCAGACCCGCGAGCAGCACATCCGTCGCGACAAGGCGACCAGCAACATCTGCACCGCCCAGGCCCTGCTCGCCAACATCGCGGCGATGTACGCGATCTGGCACGGGCCCGCGGGGCTCGGGCGCATCGCCCGCCGGGTCCATGGCCTGGCCCGGCTGCTCGCGGCGCTCTGCGCCCCTGTGCGCCCGTCGCGCCATGCGGCCTTCTTCGACACCCTGTGCTTCGACGCCGGCGACGACGCCGATGCCATCCGCCGGCGCGCCGCCGAACTGCGGATCAACCTGCGCGACTTCGCCCGCGAGGGCGGCCCGGCCGGGCGCTTCGGGGTGGCGATCGACGAGACGACCCGCATCGCCGACATCGCCGCCGTCGCCTGGGTGCTGCCCGGCGAGCGCATCGATGCGGGGCAGCTCGCCGGACGCGCGGCCGCGATGCCCGCGCACGGCGTGCTGCCCGGGGGCCTGACGCGCGAGGACCCGATCCTCGTGCACCCGGTCTTCAATCGCTACCACAGCGAGACGGAGTTCATGCGCTACCTCAAGCGCCTCGAGAATCGCGACATCTCGCTGGTGCATTCGATGATCCCGCTGGGCTCGTGCACCATGAAGCTCAATGCCGCGGCCGAGATGGCGCCGCTCACCTGGCCCGGCTTCGCCGACATCCACCCGATGGCGCCGGCATCGCAGACCGTCGGCTACCGGGAGATGATCGACGGACTGGGCCGGTGGCTCGCCGAGATCACCGGCTTCCATACCGTGTCCTTCCAGCCCAACTCGGGGGCGCAGGGCGAGTACGCCGGCCTGCTCGCGATCCGTAGCTGGCACGAGGCGCGCGGCGAATCGGCGCGCGATGTCTGCCTGATCCCCGCCTCGGCGCATGGCACCAACCCGGCCTCGGCGAGCATGATGGGCCTGCGCGTGGTGGTGGTGGCCTGCGACGCCGAGGGCAGCATCGACATGGCCGACCTGCGCGCGAAGATCGATGCGCATCGCGATGCGCTCGCCGCCCTGATGGTCACCTACCCGTCCACCCACGGCGTGTTCGAGGAAGGCATTCGGGAGGCCTGCGCATGGATCCACGAGGCCGGCGGCCAGGTCTACATGGACGGCGCCAATCTCAACGCGATGGCCGGCATCGCCCGCCCGGGCGACATCGGCGCCGATGTCTGCCACATGAACCTGCACAAGACCTTCTGCATCCCGCACGGCGGCGGCGGGCCCGGCATGGGTCCGATCGGGGTGGCCGCCCACCTCGCGCCCCATCTTCCGGGCGATCCCCTCGCCGGCGGGGTCGACGCGGTATCGGCGGCGCCGTTCGGCAGCGCCTCGATCCTGGCCATCTCGTGGATGTACGTGCGGATGATGGGCGGACGCGGCATCCGGCTCGCCAGCGAGTACGCGATCCTCAACGCCAACTACATCGCCACCCGGCTCGAGGCGCATTTCCCGGTGCTCTACCGGGGCGCCAACGGCCGGGTCGCGCATGAATGCATCCTCGACATGCGCGACCTCAAGGCGCGCTTCGGGGTCACCGCCGAGGATGTCGCCAAGCGGCTGATGGACTACGGCTTCCATGCGCCGACCCTCTCGTTCCCGGTGGTCGACACCCTGATGATCGAGCCCACCGAATCCGAGTCGAAGGAGGAGCTCGACCGGTTCTGCGACGCGATGATCGCGATCGCCGGCGAGATCGCCGCCATCGGCCGCGGCGAGCTCGACCGCGAGGACAATCCGCTGCGGCAGGCGCCGCATACCGCCACGGAGATCGCCGGGCAGTGGCAACATTCGTACTCGCGCGAGCTCGCCGCCTTCCCGCTGCCCTGGATCCGCCAGGCGAAGGTCTGGCCGGCGGTCAAGCGCATCGACAACGCGGCGGGCGACCGCCAGCTCGTCTGCACCTGCCCACCGATGGAAGCCTACATGGACAGCGCCGCCACGCAGGGCGAGCGACTCGGGAGCGAACAATGAACGATGCGCCACGCCGGCTCGCGCTCGACGGCCTGCACCGGGAACTCGGTGCGCGCATGTCGAACTTCGCCGGTTTCCAGATGCCGATCCAGTACCAGGCCGGGCTGCGCGCCGAGCACCTGCACACCCGGGCGAGCGCGAGCCTGTTCGACGTCTCGCACATGGGCCAGCTGCGCGTCACCTCGCCCGGCGGCGAAGCGGACCTGCATGCCGGGCTCGAGGCGGCCCTGCCGCTCGATTTCGATGCCTGGCCCGACGGCCTGCAGCGCTACACCCTGCTGCTCACCGACAGCGGCGGCATCGCCGACGACCTGATGGCGATCCGCCTGCCCGGCGAGGTGCGGCTCGTCGTCAACGCGGGCAATCGCGACGCCGACCTCGCGAGGTTGCGGGCGCTCTGCCCGGCGCTCGACTTCGAATGGGTCGATGCGGCGCTCTTCGCACTGCAGGGGCCGCGGGCGGAGGAAGTCCTCGCCAGCTTCGATGCCGGTGCCGCGACGCTGCCCTTCATGCATGCCGTCGAGATCGAGATCGACGGGGTGCCCTGCCTCACGACCCGCTCCGGCTATACCGGCGAGGACGGTTTCGAGATCTCGGTGCCCGAGCGCGCCGAGGCGATTGCCCGGCTCCTGCTGGCGCATCCGGCGGTCGCGCCCGCCGGGCTCGGGGCGCGTGACACCCTGCGCCTGGAGGCGGGCCTTGCCCTGCATGGCAACGACATCGGCCCCGACGTCCGGCCGGCCGAAGCCAGGCTCGGCTTCGCGATCGCGCCCGCTCGTCGCCCGGGCGGTGCGAAGGCCGGGGGCTTCCCCGGCGCGGCGGCACTCGAGGCCGCGGGCAGGCCGACACGGCAGCTGGTGGGCCTGATGTCGACCGACTCGATCCCGGTGCGCGCCGGATCGCCCATCGTGGATGCCGACGAGCAGGAGCTCGGTGTCGTGACCAGCGGCACCGTTTCGCCGAGCCTCGGGCATCCGATCATGCTCGCGATGGTCGCGCGCGAGGCGCTCGCCCGCGAAGGCCTGCGCGCCCAGGTGCGCGACCGCCGCCCCGAAGTGCGGATCGTGTCGCTGCCCTTCGTGCCCAAGCGCTACAAGCGCGACTAGATGTAGCCGTGGTGGTTCTCGCGCAGGTGGCGCAGGTGCAGCTGCAGGCCGAGGGCCGCCTTGTCGCCGTCGGACAGCAGGCGGGCCGACATCGGCAGCACCACCGCTTCCTCGAACTGGGCATGGGCGGCGTAGGCGACCGCCATCGCCGTGATGTCCGCGACATCGAGCTCCACCCGCCAGCCCTCGGCGAGGCGGCGCAGCAGCGGCTCGATCCGCTCCCAGGTCTTCTCGATCTCGCGATGCTCGCGCACCAGCCGGTTGCACAAGGCATCGACCAGGGCGGTCTCGCCGGCGCGCGGCGCGGCGCGGCGCATCTCGACGAAGAGCACGGCCTCTTCCTGCTGGTGATGCTCGTAGACCTCGGTCCGGAAGAAGTCGGCGATCTCCGCCGCCTCGCGCGACAGGTCGCCCAGTGCGTCGCGTGCCCCGCGCGCCGCGAGCGCGCCGGGCAGTCGGCGCAGGCGATCGAGATGCTCGAGGATCCCCGCATGGCAGTGGCGGAAGACCCCGAGGCCATCGGCCAGCGGATCCGGCAGCCCAGCGTCCATGATCCATCCCTCCGGTGCCGTATCGCGACTCGCCAGCGGCGGGTTCCGCGACGGCGTCCTTCACGTCCGTCCCACGCTAGCAGGCGCGCCTGCCGGCGCAATTGACCCAAATCAAGTCGATCGGCCCTGCCTTCCGCCTCTGCGTTCCGCCTCCGCCCACCGGCCCTGCTCGCTGAATGGCGGCGATGGCGGCCCAGCTTCCGACGGGGCGACAATCGGATGCCCTGCCCCTTGCCGGAGACGTTCGCCATGAGCCTTCCCTCGCCCGCCGGGCCCGCCTGCACGGTGATCCCGGTCATCGTCCTCGACGATGCGGCCGACGCGGTGCCGCTCGCCCGCGCCTGCCTCGCCGGCGGGCTGGACATGCTCGAGGTCACGCTGCGCACGCCGGCCGCGCTCGAGGCGATCCGCCGGATCGCCGCCGAAGTCCCCGAGGCCCGGGTCGGCGCCGGCACAGTCACCCGGCCCGAAGAGTTCGCGCAGGTGCGGGCGGCGGGCGCGCGCTTCGCGTTCTCGCCGGGCTACGCCGACGACATGCTCGCCGCCGCGCGCGATGCCGGCATCGAGTGGCTTCCCGGCGTGGCGACCGCATCGGAGCTGATGGCGGCGCAGCGCCAGGGCCTGGAGCGGCTGAAGTTCTTTCCCGCGGTGCCCGCCGGCGGCATCGCGCTGCTCGACGCCCTGGCCGGCCCGTTTCCCGGCATGCGCTTCTGCCCGACCGGCGGCATCGATGCCGGCAATGCCGCGAGCTGGCTCGCCCGGCCGAATGTCTTCGCGGTCGGCGGCTCCTGGCCCGCTCCGCGCAGGCTCGTCGCCGCGCGGGACTGGAAGCGGATCACCGCGCTATGCCGGCAGGCGGCCGCGCTT
>DAIMFM010000057.1:0-14142 GCA_036724585.1 Burkholderiaceae bacterium
TTCCAGAACTACTTCCGGATGTACGAGAAGCTGGCGGGGATGACCGGCACGGCCGACACGGAAGCCTACGAGTTCCAGGAGATCTACGGCCTCGAGACGGTCGTGATCCCGACCCACCGCCCGATGATCCGCGACGACCGCCAGGACCAGGTGTTCCGCACCGCGGGCGAGAAGTTCCAGGCCATCCTCGCCGACATCCGCGATTGCCACGCGCGCGGACAGCCGGTGCTGGTCGGTACCACCTCGATCGAGAATTCCGAGCTGCTCTCGAGCCAGCTGCGCAAGGCGGGCATGCCCCACGAGGTGCTCAACGCCAAGCAGCACGAGCGCGAGGCGCAGATCGTCGCCGACGCGGGCCGCTCCGGCGCGATCACCATCGCGACCAACATGGCGGGCCGCGGGACCGACATCGTGCTGGGCGGCAGCATCAACAACCATGTCGATGCCATCGAGCGCGACGAAAGCCTCTCGCCCGAGGAGCGCGCCAGCAAGGTGGAAGCCCTGCGGGCCGAATGGCAGGAGCGGCACGACGCGGTCGTGGCCGCCGGCGGCCTGCACATCGTCGGCACCGAGCGCCATGAATCCCGCCGCATCGACAACCAGCTGCGCGGCCGCTCGGGCCGCCAGGGCGACCCGGGCTCGTCCCGCTTCTACCTGTCGATGGACGACCCGCTGCTCAAGATCTTCGCGGGCGACCGGCTCAAGTCGATCATGGACCGGCTCAAGCTGCCCGAGGGCGAGCCGATCGAGGCCGGCATGGTGTCGCGCTCGATCGAATCGGCGCAGCGCAAGGTCGAGGCGCGCAACTTCGACATTCGCAAGCAGCTGCTCGAGTACGACGACGTCGCCAACGACCAGCGCAAGATCGTCTACGCCGACCGCAACGCGATCCTCGAGGCCGAGGACATCTCCGAGCGCGTCACCGAGCTGCGGCAGGCGGTGTTCACCGACCTGGTGCAGCAGTACATCCCGCCGGAATCGGTCGAGGAGCAATGGGACGTCGATGGCCTGCAGGCTGTGCTCGCCTCGGAGTGGCAGCTCGAGGTGCCGCTGCGCGAGAAGATCGACGCCTCGACCCACATCGACGCCGACGATATCGCCGAATTCGTCGTCGCCGCCGCCGATGCCCAGTACGCCGCCAAGGTCGAGATCGTGGGCGCCGAGGCATTCGCCGGCTTCGAGCGTTCGGTCATGCTGCAGTCGATGGACACGCAATGGCGCGAGCACCTGTCCTCGCTCGAGCACCTGCGCCAGGGCATCCACCTGCGGGGCTACGCCCAGAAGAACCCCAAGCAGGAATACAAGCTCGAGGCCTTCGAGCTGTTCCGCCTGATGCAGGAGCGCATCCGCAACGACGCAACGCGGGTGCTGATGACCGTGCGCATCGAAACCCCCGAGGCCGCCGAGCGGGTCGAGGAGGTCGCGCCGCCCCCGGTGCGCAACGTCAGCTACAGCCATGCCGACTTCGACGAGGTCGCCGGCGCCGCCGGCGGCAGCACGGAGGACGTCGCGCTCGCCCTGCAGCAGCGTCCCGAGACGGACGAGGCCGCCGCGCCGCAACCGATCCGCCGCGGCCAGAAGATCGGTCGCAACGATCCCTGTCCCTGCGGCTCGGGCAAGAAGTACAAGCACTGCCACGGCAAGCTCACCTGAGCCAGGGCCTGGCGATCCTCACGGAGATCCCATGCCGGTGAACCTCGTTGCGCCCGAAGCGTCGGCGCTCGCACCGATCGCCGGAGTCGAGCTCGGCGTCGCCCGGGCCGGCATCCGCAAGGCCGGGCGCGTCGATACCCTGGTGATGCGCTTCGCACCCGGCACCACGGCGGCCGGCGTGTTCACGCGCAACCGCTTCTGCGCCGCGCCGGTGCGCGTCTGCCGCGAGCACCTCGCGGCCACCGGCGGGCGGCTTCGCGCCCTCGTCGTGAACACCGGCAATGCGAACGCCGGCACCGGGGCCCGCGGCCTGGCCGACGCGCGGCGCACCTGCGAACGGCTTGCGGGACAGCTCGGCATCGACGCCAACGAGGTCCTGCCGTTCTCCACCGGCGTCATCCTCGAGCCGCTCCCGGTCGATCGCCTCGAGGCCGCGCTTGCGCCGGCGGTCGCCGACCTCGCCCCGGATCATTGGGTGCAGGCGGCCACGGCCATCATGACGACCGATACTGTGCCCAAGGCGGTTTCGCGCACCGGCCGGACCGAGGCGGGCGCATTCGCCGTGACCGGCATGTCCAAGGGCGCCGGCATGATCCGGCCCGACATGGCCACCATGCTGGGCTTCATCGCCACCGATGCGGCGGTGCCGCCGGCGCTGCTCTCGAAGTGGGTGCGCGAGGCGGCCGACGCGAGCTTCAACCGCATCACCGTGGACGGTGATACCTCCACCAACGACAGCCTCGTGCTGGTGGCCAGCGGCGCGGGCGAGCTCGTGCTGGCCGACGAGTCCAGCCCTGGCGCGCTGCAGCTGCGCGATGCCATCTTCGAGGTGGCGACCACGCTGGCCCAGGCGATCATCCGCGACGGCGAGGGGGCGACCAAGTTCATCACCGTCGACGTCGAGGGCGCCGGCACGCCCGAGGAGGCGGCGGCCGTCGCCTACGCGATCGCCCACTCGCCGCTGGTCAAGACCGCCTTCTTCGCATCCGACCCCAACCTGGGACGCCTGCTCTGCGCGATCGGCTACGCCGGGATCGAGGATCTCGATGTCGAGCGTGTCGACGTGTGGCTCGGCGACGTCCATGTCGCCACGGCCGGGGGCGTGCATCCCGACTACCGTGAAGCCGAAGGCCAGCGCGTGATGAAGCAGGCCGAGATCACCGTGCGGGTCGCGCTCGGTCGCGGCGGCTTCGCCACCACCGTCTGGACCTGCGATCTTTCGCACGACTACGTTTCGATCAACGCCGACTACCGCTCCTGAGACCGCCCTTGCCGAACTGCTCGTCCGCGCCCAGGCGCTGGTGGAGCGGGTCGAGGCGCTGCTGCCCACGCCACCGTCGGCGCCCGACTGGAACGGGGCGGTGGCGTTTCGGTGGCGCCGCAGCCGCCAGGTCTTCGGCTCGGTCGGCATCCTCGAGCCGGTACGCACGCTCGCGACCATCCGCCTGTCCGACCTGCACAACATCGACGAGCAGAAGGCATCGGTCGAACGCAACACGCGCCAGTTCGTCGAGGGCCTGCCGGCCAACAACGTGCTGCTGACCGGCTCGCGCGGCACCGGCAAGTCGTCGCTGATCAAGGCCTGCCTGAACGAATACCATCCGCAGGGGCTGCGCCTGATCGAGGTGGACAAGGACGACCTCGTCGACCTGCCCGACATCGTCGGCCTCGTCGTCGACCGGCCCGAGCGCTTCATCGTCTTCTGCGACGATCTCTCCTTCGAGGAGGGCGAACCCGGCTACAAGGCGCTCAAGACCGTCCTCGACGGCTCCATCGCGGCGCAGTCGGACAACGTGATCGTGTATGCGACATCCAACCGTCGCCACCTGATGCCGGAGTACATGCACGAGAACCTGCAGGCGCGCTACCAGGAGGACGGCGAGATCCATCCCGGCGAAACCACCGAGGAGAAGATCTCGCTCTCGGAGCGCTTCGGCCTGTGGGTGGCGTTCTACCCGTTTCGCCAGGACGACTACCTCGCCGTCGTCGAGCACTGGCTCGCGCACTTCGGCTGCACCCCCAGGCAGGTTGCGGCGGCACGCGGCGATGCGCTGCGCTTCGCGCTGGAGCGCGGCTCGCGCTCGGGGCGGGTGGCCTGGCAGTTCGCCCGGGACTGGTCGGGGCAGCAACGACTCGGCCGCGCCCGCAAGGCCGGCGCGAAGCCACGCAAGCGCCCTTGAAGGACGAACGGCCACTGACCGAGGTTGCGGTCGGGCTCGTCTTCGATCACCACGGCCGGGTCCTGCTCGGCCAGCGCCCCGCGGGCAAGCCCTATGCCGGCTGGTGGGAATTTCCGGGCGGCAAGCTCGAGCCCGGCGAATCGCCGGCCGCCGCGCTCGCGCGCGAGCTGCACGAGGAGCTCGGCATCGCGGTGCGCGCCTCGCGGCCGTGGATCGTGCGCGAGCACTCGTATCCGCACGCCCGCGTGCGCCTGCATTTCCGGCGCGTGTTCGACTGGGACGGCGAGCCGGTGGCGCGCGAAGGCCAGGCCTTCGGCTGGACCCGGCCCGATGCCATCGACCGCGAGCCGCTGCTGCCGGCGACCGTGCCGATCCTGGCCATGCTCGCCCTGCCGCGACGGATTGTCGGGTTGGCCGCGGACCGCCTCGCCGACCGGCCGCTACCGGCGATACCGCGCGGTCCGACGGCCGCGGCGACGGCTGCGGCGGAATCCGCCGCAGGCCGCCCGCTGCGCCCGCGCATCCTTTTCGTGCTCGATCTTGCCGAGGCCCCGATCCGCTCCGGCGCTGCGGGGCACACTGCGGCCGAAACCGGCCTACTGGCCCGGGCGCTGCAACGCGTGCGAGCCGTGCCTGGCGCCGTCGTCTGTGCGGGAGCAGGCTGGCCCGCGAGCATGGGCGGCCTGGACGGCACAGGGGACGGAACACAGGCGCTCGGCTGCGACGGCATCGTGGCGCCGCCGGACCGCCTGCCTGCGCGCGGGGCCGGGTTGCTGGGGCTGCGGCTCGACACGCTCGAAGATCTCGCCCTGCTCGGCAAAGTGGATGCTGACTTCGCGGTGGTGACCGCCGATGTGGGCGCCCGCTTGGACGCATTCGCGCATGCCCTGTCGATGACGACGATGCCGGTGTACCTGCGGGTTGCCCCGGGGCGCAATGCGGGCCTGCGGCTGGCGGGCCTGCAGGGCACGGCCTCGGGCTGCTGGCCGCTGGCCTAGCGCTCGTCGGTGGGGCTGTCGGTGCCGCCCACGCCTTCGTCCTCGTCGTCGGCCGGGCCGCTGTCCTCGATGCGATAGGCATCGGAGGCCCAGGCGCCGAGGTCGATCAGCTTGCATCGTTGCGAGCAGAACGGGCGCCATTCGTTCTCCGGCCCGTAGACGGTCGGCCGGCGGCAGATGGGGCAGTTGACTGTCGTACTCATCGCGCGCTTTCGTTCACAGGTTGCACAGCGCCAGCCGGAAGTCGACCGGCCCCTCGAAGGGGCGCGGCCGCATGTTGCCGTCCTGCGAGGTGAAGCGGATCCAGAGCAGGTACTTGTTGGCGCTGATCTCCGGGATGGCGCCGAGTTCCGCCGCCACCCGCAGCTGCACGAGCTGGTACGTCTTCCCGCCGAGCGTCTGCTGGATGCTGCCCTGCTCGGCCCGCAGGCTCGACCACTGCGCGCTCTCGCGCAGGAGCTTGAGCACGACGTGCATGCTGTCGCCGATGGGCTGGAACGGCGCGATCCATCCGAGGATGTCGGCGCGTCGCTCGGCGCCGGGGCGATTCTGCCAGGCCCAGTACGAGGGCAGGTCGAACTCGCAGGCGCCGCCGGCGATGATCGTGCGGCTGCGGATGCTCATCAGCCATTCGTTGTCGCGCAGGTGCTGGCCGGTCTTGCCGGTCATGGCGTTGAGGCCGTCCCAGCCGGCGTCTATCCGCCCGAGGATCGACTCGAGCGCCTCGGCCGAGACGGCCGGATTGTCGCGAAAGCGCGCCAGGGTCTGGCGCTGCCGTTCCAGCTCCTGCATCAGGTCGGACTTGAGGTCGGCGCGCGAGGCGACATCGAGAATGTCGAACAGCGTGACCAGCGCGACATGGTGGTGAAGCGGGTCGTCGCTGTCAGAGAAGTGCCCGAAGCGCTCGAACAAGTCCTCCAGGCGCAGCAGCGTCCGGACACGTTCGTTGAGCGGGTACTCGTAGAGGATCAAACCGGCGTCCTGTCGACGTGCTGGGAGGTCGGGCGGCCGTTGCGATTTTGGCCCAAAGGCATTCTCATGACAAACGCGCGGCGGCCATCGCGAGGTAGCGACGATGGAGTTCGTCGACGGCGGGCTCGAGCGCGGCTTCGTCGCCGCTGTTGTCGATGACGTCGTCCGCCGCCGCGAGCCGTTCCTCGCGGCTCGCCTGCGCGTCGAGGATCGCCTCGACCTGGGCGCGGCTGAATCCGTTGCGGGCCATGACCCTCGCGATCTGTGTCTCGCGCGGGCAGTCCACGACGAGGACCCGGTCGACGCGCCCCTTCCAGTTGCCCTTCTCGACCAGGAGCGGCACGACCAGCATCGTGTAGGGCCCGCGCCCCGCCGCGATCCGGGCGCGCGAGCGCTCGCCGATGAGCGGATGGAGGATCGCCTCGAGGCGGGCGCGCGCCGAGTCGTCGGCGAAGACCCGCGCGCGCATCACGTCGCGATCGAGCCGGCCGTCGGCGGTGATGACCTCGTCGCCGAATTCGGTGCGGATCGGCTCGATCGCCGCCCCGCCGGGGCCGCTGAGCTCGTGGGCGATGAGGTCGGTGTCGACGATGTCGACGCCGCGCGCCGCGAACAGGCGCTCGACGGTGGATTTGCCGCTGCCGATGCCCCCGGTGATGCCGACGATGAACGGGCGCCCGGGCTGCGCGGAAGGAGTCTGCTTCGTCATCGCCGGAGTCTAGCAGTCCCGGCGCGACGCCTGCCGCCTCGCCTCCGGGCTCAGAATCCGTAGATCGAGGCGAGTGGTTCGCGCAGGTAGAGGGCGAGCAGGCCCGCGCCGGCGAGGTAGGGCCCGAAGGGGATCGGGGTCTCGCGACCGTGGCGCGCAAAGACCATGAGGCCGATGCCGACAAGCGCGCCGACCACCGACGCGAGCAGGATCACCGCGGGCAGCGCGGTCCAGCCGAACCATGCGCCGATCGCCGCGAGCAGCTTGAAGTCGCCGAAGCCCATGCCTTCCTTGCCGGTCACGAGGCGGAACAGCCAGTACACCGACCAGAGCACGAGGTAGCCCGCCATCGCGCCGACGACGGCATCCTGCAGGGGGGCGAACACCCCCCAGAGATTGAGCAGCAGTCCGAGCCAGAGCAGCGGCAAGGTCATGCTGTCGGGCAGCAGTTGCGTATCGAAGTCGATGAAGGCGAGCGCGACCATGACGCAGGAGAAGACGGCGGCGCCGAGGCCGGCGATCGTCGGACCATGGACGGCGATCGCCAGCGCGCAGAGGGCGGCGGTGAGGATCTCGACGACCGGATAGCGCGCCGCGATGCCCGCGCCGCAGGCTCGGCACTTGCCGCGCTGGACCAGCCAGGAAACGACGGGAATGTTCTGCGCGGGACCGATGGGGTGCCCGCATGACGGACAGCGCGATCGCGGTACCAGCAGGTCGAAGCGGTCGGTATGCGGGGCCGGCTCGCCGCGCAGCTCGGCCGCCTGGTTGGCCCACTCGCGTTCCATCATGATCGGCACCCGGTGGATGACGACGTTCAGGAAGCTGCCGACGAGCAGGCCGATCACCGCCGCGGCGGTGATCGCGAAGGGAGGGGACTGGGCAAGGAGATCGAGCATCGTCGCGGCGGGAAGGGGGCCTGGCCGGGTCGGCCCCCGGGCCCCCTCAGACCACCTGGCCGAGCTTGAAGATGGGCAGGTACATGGCGACCACGAGCCCGCCGATCAGGGTTCCGAGGATCACCATGATAAGCGGCTCGAGCAGGCTCGAGAGGCTCTCGACGGCGTCGTCGACCTCGCGCTCGTAGATGTCGGCCGACTTGCCGAGCATGGAATCGAGCGAGCCCGATTCCTCGCCGATCGAGGCCATCTGGAGCACCATGTTCGGGAACACGCCCGAATTCTGCATCGCGACGGTCAGGCTGGTGCCGGTCGAGACTTCCTGCTGGATCTTCTTGGTGGCCTGGAGGTAGACCACGTTGCCCGAGGCCCCGCCCACCGAATCGAGTGCCTCGACCAGGGGCACGCCCGCGGCGAACATGGTCGAGAGGGTGCGCAGCCAGCGCGCGATGGTCGCCTTCTCCACCACCGGGCCGAAGATCGGCAGCCGCAGCAGGAACCTGTCCATCACCATCTGGACCTTCGGCGACCGGCGCCAGGCCTGGAGGAAGAAGTAGATCGCGCCGCCGATGCCGCCGAAGATCAGGTACCAGTACTCGGTGAATATGTCCGATATCGCGATCACCGCGAGGGTGGGCGCGGGCAGGTCGGCGCCGAAGCTCTCGAAGACCTGCTTGAAGGCCGGCACGACGAACAGCATGATCACCGCGACCACGACGAAGGCCACGACCAGCACCGCCACGGGATAGAAGAGGGCGCTCTTGATCTTGCCCTTGATCGCTTCGATCTTTTCCTTGTAGGTGGCGAGCCGGTCGAGCAGGTCGTCGAGGATACCGGCGGCCTCGCCGGCGCCGACGAGGTTGCAAAACAGCGCGTCGAAATAGAGCGGGTACTTGCGGAATGCCTGGGACAGCGCGGTACCGGTCTCGACATCGTTCTTGATGTCGACGAAGAGCTTGGCGACCGATCCGTTGTCCGTACCCTTGGCGACGATGTCGAACGATTGCAGCAGCGGCACGCCGGATTTCATCATCGTCGCGAGCTGGCGCGTGAACATCGTGATGTCGCGGTCGGTGATCTTCTTGCCGCGCTTGTAGCGCTGCTTGCGCACCCTCGTGACGATGATGCCCTGGCGGCGCAGGGAGCTCTGGATGACCGCCTCGCCGCTGGCGCGCATCTCGCCGCGCACCTGCTTGCCGCCGCGGTCGCGGCCCTCCCAGACGTAGGTGAACTCGCGGGGCTTGCGCGCCGCGTTGCGCGCCCGTGCGGAGACGGGCGCCCGGGCGGCGGAGCTGGAAGTGGCCATGGGATGTCCTTGTCGATTCGACGCGCTACTCGTTGGTGACGCCCATCACCTCTTCGATCGAGGTGTGGCCCTGCATGACCTTGATCAGTCCCGAGCGGCGCAGGTCGTTGACGCCTTCGGCGCGCGCCTGGTCGGCGATCTGCAGCGCGTTGCCGTGGGAGAGGATGATCTTCTGGATCTCCTCGGTGATCGGCATGACCTGGTAGATGCCGACCCGGCCCTTGTAGCCGGAGCCGCCGCAGCGATCGCAGCCGACCGGCCGGAAAGGGGTCCAGCTGCCGTCCAGGTCGTCCTCGCGGAAGCCCGCCTTGAGCAGGGCCTCGTCATCGAGCTCGGCCGGCTGCTTGCAGGTGCACAGGCGCCGCGCCAGCCGCTGGGCGGTGATCAGGATCACGGAAGAGGCGATGTTGAACGGCGCCACGCCCATGTTCATCATCCGCGTCAACGTGGTCGGCGCGTCGTTGGTGTGCAGCGTCGACATGACCATGTGGCCGGTCTGGGCCGCCTTGATCGAGATGTCGGCGGTCTCGAGGTCGCGGATCTCCCCGACCATGATCACGTCCGGATCCTGGCGCAGGAAGGATTTCAGCGCCGCCGCGAAGGTCAGGCCCGCCTTGTCGTTGACGTTGACCTGGTTGATGCCGGGCAGGTTGATCTCGGCCGGGTCCTCGGCGGTGGAGATGTTGACGCCGGGCTCGTTGAGGATGTTCAGGCACGTATAAAGCGATACCGTCTTGCCCGAGCCGGTCGGCCCCGTCACCAGCACCATCCCGTAGGGGCGCTGGATCGCGTCGAGCAGCAGGTCCTTCTGCTCCGGGTCGTAGCCGAGCGCCTCGATCCCGAGCTTGGCCGAGGACGGGTCGAGGATCCGCATCACGATCTTCTCGCCGAACAGCGTCGGCAGGGTCGAGACGCGGAAGTCGATCGCGCGCTGGTTCGACATGACGAGCTTCATCCGCCCGTCCTGGGGGACACGCTTCTCGGAGATGTCGAGCCGCGAGATCACCTTGATCCGCGAGGCGAGCTTCTCCTTGATCGCGA
Source organism: Burkholderiaceae bacterium (assembly GCA_036724585.1). Classification (GTDB taxonomy): domain Bacteria; phylum Pseudomonadota; class Gammaproteobacteria; order Burkholderiales; family Burkholderiaceae_E; genus JAMLIN01. The sequence goes on from DAIMFM010000057.1 coordinate 9,759, forward strand.
GCGGCGGCTGGGCGACCTCGCTCAGTTCGCCGTCGATCCGGAAGCGGATGCGATAGAACTTCTCGTAGGGCTCGAAGTGGATGTCCGAGGCCCCGGACTGGATCGCGTCGACGAGGACCTTCTGCAGGAACTTGACGACCGGCGCATCGTCGACGTCGCTGGTGTCGACCTGCGAGGATTGCTCGTCGCTGGTGACGTCGACATCGATCGAGTCGTCCACCAGCTCCGAGAGCTGGTCGGCGGTGCCGCGGGTCGCGCGTTCGATCAGGCGCACCAGCTTGTCGTGCTCGACCACGATGGGGTCGACGGTGGCCTGGGCCGAGAACTTGATCCGGTCGAGGGTCTGGTAGTCGGTGGGATCGGATATGGCGACCGAGAGCTTGTTGCCGCGCTTGGCCAGGGGCAGCACGCGCCCCTCGACGGCGAGCTTGCGGTCGAGCAGGCCCAGGTCGATGGCGGCCGGATCGAGGCCGCTCAGGTCCAGCATCGGGTGGCCGAAGGATTCGGCCGCGAAACGGGCGAGATCGCGCGGCGAGAGATGCTTGCTGTCGATCAGCTCGTCGATGAAGGGGACGTGGTTGTCGTTGGCGTGCTTCTGGACCTGGACAGCCTGGTCGGGCCGCAGGATCCGGTGCTGGACGAGCGCGCGGCCGAGCCCGCCGAGCAAGGTGTGCTCGGAGGTCTGCGCAGAAGCCATCGTCGCGGACATGTTCGTCGTTCCTGCCTGGAAATGGGCCATAGCGTCCCGCTGGGCGGTTTGCGGCGATCATGATGCATGCCGGCCTCCTTGGACAGCCGCGACGCCGACCCATTTGACGAGTGGCGCATGGCAGCAGGACAGACGGCGCGGGGGGGCGGCCGCCGCCGGCGTCGGCGGGCCGCAGCGGGCGGGGGCGTAGCGCGCTCAGTCCGCGGCTTCCGGCTCCGATTCGTCCGGCTCGGGCGCCAGGTCGAGACGCTGCAGCCGGGCGCTGCGGATCGTCCGATCCTCGATGTGGGTGACCACCACCCCGATGTGGCCGAAGCGCAGCCCGACGTCCGCCTCGGGCAGCTCGCGCAGGGTTTCCAGGATCAGCCCGTTGAGGGTGCGCGGGCCATCCAGCGGGAAGCCGGTGTCGAGCTGCCGGTTGAGGTCGCGCAGCGCCACGCTGCCCTCGACCTGGATCTCGCCGCGCTCGTTCCAGCGCAGCCCGGCGTCGCGCGACGGCGAGGAGCTGGTGAACTCCCCGACGAGCTCCTCGATGATGTCGGCCAGTGTGAGCAGGCCCTGCAGCTCCCCGTACTCGTCGACCACCAGCGCGAACCGGCGCCGGTTCTCCTGGAAGAACTGCAACTGGCGGAAGACCGGGGTGCCGCTGGGCACGAAATACGGATCGGCCAGCTCCTCGCGCAGGTCCTCGGCGTCGATGGTGTCGCGCTGGAGCAGGGACAGGCCGCGGCGCACGTGCAGGATGCCGACCACGCGGTTGATCTCGCCCTCGTAGACGGGCAGCTTGTTGTGGAAGCAGGTGGTGATCTGGTCACGCCACGACGCCTCGCTGGCGGTGAGGTCGAGCGCCTCGATGCGCTGGCGCGGCACCATGACGTCGTCCACGGTGATGTTCTCGAGGTCGAAGAAGTTGAGCAGGATCGAGCGATGCTTCTGCGGCAGGAAACTCCCCGACTCCAGCACCGCCGAGCGCAGTTCCTCGGGCGAAAGCGCGCCCGCCTCCTCGTCGGCGTCGAGCCGCAGGCCGAGCAGCGCCAGCGAGCGGCTGACGGCGACGTTGACCACCCAGACGAAGGGATGAAGCAGCCGGGTCAGGATCGTGAGGGGATAGCTCGCCGGCAGCGCGACCTGTTCCGGAAAGCGGGCCCCGATCACCTTCGGCGTGATCTCGCAGAACAGGATGATGACGATGGCGACGGCCGCGGTGGCGATCAGGAGCGCGGTGTCGTTGTTCCCGAAGTAGCGGATCGCCACGGCGGTGGCGATCGCGGTCAGGGCGACATTGGCGACGTTGTTGCCGATGAGGACGGAGGACAGCAGGCGGTCGGTCCGCCCGAGCAGGTCGGCCGCGAGGCGGGCGCTGCGCCGGCCCTTGCGCACGAGATGGGCGAGCCGGTAGCGGTTCAGCGCCATCATGCTCGTCTCCGAGATCGAGAAGAAGGCGGAGACGAGCATCAGGACCAGCAGGGCCAGCAGCTGGGCCCAGAGCGGCAGTTGTTCCAAGGGGGTGGTGGTGAGCGCGTGTTGGACAGAGACTAACCGATCCGCCGTCGAGGGTCATCCGGCCCCCGGTGATGCCGGATCCGGAAACACGCGCTATGCTGTGCGGTGCAGCGCCGGCTCGCAACGGCGCGCCGGAGGACGACGATGAAATCCCTCACCGACCAGCTGGCGACGTATGCCGCGTACCACCGCGACCGTCGCAACATCGCCACCCACTTCATCGGCATCCCCCTCATCGTCATCGCCATCGCGACGCTGCTCTCGCGGCCGGCGTTCGATCCCGGCGGATTCCCCCTGAGCCCGGCGGTGCTGGTGGTCCTCGCCCTGGTTCCGTTCTACCTGCGGCTCGACGTGCCGCTCGGCCTGGCCACCCTGGCGGGCTACGCGCTGGCCCTCGCCTTCGGCGCGTGGTGCGCGGCACAATCCACCCCCACCTGGCTGGCGACGGGGGTCGGCCTCTTCGTCGTCGGCTGGGTGATCCAGTTCGTCGGCCATGCCTGGGAAGGCCGCAAGCCGGCTTTCGTGGACGACATCCTCCAGCTCGTCATCGGCCCCTTGTTCGTGGTCGCCGAGGCCGGCTTCCTGCTGGGGCTGCGCAAGCCACTCGAAGAAGAAATCGCTCGCCGCGCCGGACCCGTGCGCGGCGGGGAGCAGCGCGTCTGAGCCGCCGGCGGCCCGCCGGAACAACAAGAAGGGGAGCCTACTGAGATGAAGTTCTTCGACGCCTTCCACAACCCGCCCGCGGGAATCGCCCTGTTGCGCTGGACGCTCGCGATCCTGCTGCTGTTCCACGGCGTGGCCAAGATCACGGGCGGCATCGGCGGCATCGAGGGCATGCTGGCCAAGGTCGGCCTGCCCGCATTCCTTGCCTATGGCACCTACATCGGCGAAGTCGTCGCGCCGATCCTGCTGCTGATCAACCGCTTCGTGGTCCCGGCCGCGCTGATCATCGTGATCCAGATGCTCTTCGCCATCGGGCTCGCCCACACGGGGGATTTCCTCAGGCTCACCGGCAACGGCGGCTGGGCGCTCGAGCTGCAGGCCTTCTTCCTGCTGACTGCCATCGTGGTGGCGATGACCGCACCGAGGACCGGCGGGAAGTAGGGCGGGGGAGCGGGCGGGGGCCGGCCCGTCGACGATCTGGTTGTGGCGATCACGGCGCGCGGGGCGCCGGGTGCGTCGGTTCGCCCAGCGCCTGCGATGCGCACCTGCGATACTTCGATCCTTCACGAGACCGAGGGGGAAGGATGGAGTTCGACGAGGTGATCCGCGGACGGCGGAGCATCAGGGGATACCAGAAGCGCCCGGTACCCAGGGCGCTGATCAGCGAGATCCTCGAGCTGGCGATGCGCGCGCCGACCTCGCTCAATACGCAGCCGTGGAATTTCTTCGTGGTGGCTGGCGAGGTGCTCGACCGGATCCGCAAGGGAAACGTCGAGCGCAATCTCGCCGGCGTCCCGGACTCGCGGGAGTTCCGCATGGGACCCGCCTATGCCGGCGTGCATCGCGAGCGGCAGATCGAGATCGCCAAGCAGCTGTTCGGGGCGATGGGCATCGCGCGCGAGGACAAGGAGCGGCGCCAGGACTGGGTACTGCGCGGCTTCCGGCAGTTCGATGCGCCGGTCTCCATCGTCGTGACCTACGACCGGGCGGTCCATGGCGGCGACATCGCCCCCTTCGACTGCGGCGGTGTCGTCAACTGCCTGGTCAATGCGGCCTGGTCCAGGGGCCTGGGTTGCGTCATCAACAGCCAGGGCATCATGCAGTCACCGGTGGTGCGCGCCGAGGCCGGCATCCCCGACGACCAGGTGATCCAGACCTGCGTCGCGATGGGCTGGCCGGACGACAGCTTTCCGGCCAATGCCGTGGTCTCGCGCCGCAAGCGCCTCGAGGAAGCCGTGCGCTTCGTCGGCTTCGACGACTGAACCCTTTCAGCGATCTTTCAACTATCTTCGAATTGCCGGGAAGGCAGGAGGACACAAGCATGAGAATCGACTCGAACACCAGCGTGGTCGTCACCGGCGGCGCATCGGGCCTGGGCCGCGCCGCGGCGGAAGCGCTGGCGGGCGCCGGCGCGAAGGTCGCCATCTTCGACATCGACGAGACCCGCGGCACGGAAGTCGCCGAGGCCGTGGGCGGCATCTTCTGCCGGGTTGACATCACGGACGAGCA
>DAIMFM010000058.1:0-13943 GCA_036724585.1 Burkholderiaceae bacterium
ACCTGGTCGGCGCCGAGATCGACTACAAGGAAGACCTCGAAGGCGCCCAGTTCGTCATCAAGAACCCGAACGCCTCGACGACCTGCGGCTGCGGCTCCTCGTTCTCCGCCTGAGCTCGCCACACCCTGACTACGGGGCGCCGCGGCGCCCCGTTTTCATTGGCGCTGGTTTTTCATTGGCGCCTGTACTTGCGCCCGGATCAAGGCTGCGCCGTCGCGGGATGCGGATCGTAGAGGGCGCCCAGTACCCGGGCGCCGCGGGCGCCGGTCGCGCTCGGCAGGTTGCCCGGCAGCCGGTCGCTGCGGCGCGCCGCCAGCCAGGCGAAGGCACTCGCCTCCACCGCCTGGGGATCGACACCGAGGCGCTCGGTGGATTCGCACCTGGCCGGGGCGAGCAATGCGCCCAGACGCGCGAGCAGGGCCCGGTTGCGGACGCCGCCGCCGCACACCAGGGCGACGTCCGGCCGCAGCGGCGCCAGCGCATCGGCGATCGAGCGGGCGGTGAGTTCGAGCAGGGTGGCCTGCACGACCGGCGGGGCCAGGCGCTCGAGCCCGGCGGCCCGACCGCGCTCGGCGAGCCAGTCGAGGTGGAAGGTCTCGCGACCGGTACTCTTGGGCGCCGGGCGGCTGAAGTAGGGATCGGACAGCAGCGCCGCGAGGAGGGCGGCATCCGGGGCGGCGCTCGCGGCCCACTCGCCGTCCTCGTCGTAGGGGCGGCCGGTGTGGCGCGCGCACCAGCCATCGAGCAAGGTATTGCCCGGCCCCGTGTCGAAGCCCAGCACCGGCTCGGCGTCGGCGAGCCAGCTGACATTGGCGATGCCGCCGATGTTGACGACGGCGCGTCGTTCGCCCGGGGCGCCGAACACCGCCTGGTGGTAGGCGGGAACGAGCGGCGCGCCCTCGCCGCCGGCAGCGATGTCCCCGGAGCGAAAGTCGCATACGACGGGCGCGCCGGTGAGTTCCGCGAGGAGGGCGCCGTCGATGAGCTGCAGCGAGTAGCCGCGACCCGGCGCATGGCGGACGGTCTGGCCATGGGCGCCGATCGCGACGATGTCGTCCGCCTGCCGGCCTGCGAGCAGGCGGGCGACCGTGTCCGCATAGAGCCGGCTCAGCGCGACCGCCGCCAGGCCGGCGGCGTCGAGCCCGTCGCCGGTCGCCTTGCCGAGCGCGAGCACCGTCAGGCGCTCGCGGAGGTCGGCGGGCATGGGCAGGCTGGCGTGTGCGAGGCTGCGGATGCCGCCGCCGGCGGGCAGGTCGACCAGGACGGCATCGACGCCGTCGATGCTGGTGCCGGACATCAGCCCGACGAACAGGCGTGAGGCCCGCACCATGGGCGCCCGGCTATTCGAAGCGGGCGAGCTGCAGTTCGCCCATGTGCCCGAAGCGCTCCATGTAGCGCGCCGCGACGGCGTCGAAGCGGGCCAGCGCGGCGCGGCCGAGCGGGGCGGCGACCGGCAGGTCGGCGGCCAGCGGATCCGCCTGTTCGTCGCGGATCCGGAACTCGTAGTGCAGGTGCGGCCCGGTGGCGTAGCCGGTGCTGCCGACGAAGCCGATGACGGCGCCCTGGGCGACCCTGTCGCCCTTGCGCAGATGGCGGGCAAAGCCGCTCATGTGCGCGTACAGGGTGGAGTAATCGTCGCGATGCCGGACGATCACGACGTTGCCGTAGCCCTTCTGCTTTCCGATGAACTTGACCGTGCCGTCGCCGGTGGCGCGGATCGGGGTGCCGGCCGGGGCGGCGAAGTCGACGCCCTTGTGGGCGCGGACCCTGCCGAGTATCGGATGGAGCCGGGCATCGGTGAAGCGCGAGCTGATCCGCGAGAACTCGATCGGATAGCGCAGGAAGGTCTTGCGCAGGCTGTTGCCGTCGATGTCGTAGTACTCGCCGCCGTTGCGCCCGTCGTCGAACCAGAACGCGGTGAGTTCGCGCTTGTCGTTGACGAAGCGCATCGCCAGGACCCGTCCGCCCTGGGGCAGCTCGAGGCTGTCGGGCTCGGACAGGGTTTCGTAGATGACCTCGAGGCGATCGCCCCGGCGCAGGTCGCGGTACAGGTCGAGCTCGCCGCCGAGGATGTCGGCGACCTGGCTGGCGACCGAATCGGGAATGCCGGCGGCATAGGTGGCGCCGAACAGCGTGCTCGTGATGGTGGCGGTACGCAGGGCGATGCCGTGCTCGAGCTCGATGGTCTCGTCGCGGGCGGCGAGCCGGCCATCGGGGCCGCGCTCCACCACGATGCGCAGGCCGACGGGCGATTCGTGCGGATCGACGATGCCCCTGGAATAGACCAGCCGCGTGACATGGCCCATGGAATCGAGTTCGGCGTGGAGTGTCTCGCCGGCCCGGAACGCCAGGATCGCGCGAGCAATCTTGTCCTGCCCGATGAATTCGACCAGGCCGGGGTCGACGATGTCCATCCGACCCAGCACGGTCGGCAGGGTGTCGCCGAGCCGGATGCGCGCGCTCTGGATGCTGCCCGCCATGGGCGGGCTGTCAGGCAGGTCGAGTGCTACGGGGACGGTAACCGTGGTGGCGGGGGGCAGGGGGCGGTCGGGTAGTGGCTTGACCAGGCCATATGCGGTGATGACGGCGCCGAAGGCCAGCCCAAAGGCCACGACCACCGGCACCGCGCGGATGCGGGGACTCCCGATCATTCAGCAGGCTCGTTCCGGGCCGTGGCGATGCCTCGGCTAGAATGCCGGGGCGTCACCTCGCCCATGTTGTCTTGTCCGTTTCCCGGGTCGATCCTGGCTGGCGACCCGGCAGTAGGTGGCAGATTATACGCGGCATGGCAATGACTTATGCCGCGTATTTACATGCTTTTTCAAAGGTAGCTGGATGAACGGCGAGAACTGGCCGATCACCGATCGGGTTCGCGAGGCGATGGCGATCACGCGGCGTGGCAGCGACGAACTGATCGTCGAGTCGGAGTGGCTGCGCAAGCTCGCGCGCAGCGAGGCGACTCGGACCCCGCTGCGGATCAAGCTCGGCCTCGACCCGACCGCGCCGGACCTGCACCTTGGCCATACCGTCGTCCTCAACAAGCTGCGCCAGCTGCAGGACCTCGGCCACACCGTGATCTTCCTGATCGGCGATTTCACCTCGATGATCGGCGACCCGTCGGGGCGCAACGCGACCCGCCCGCCCCTCAGCAGCGAACAGATCGAGGAGAACGCCGCGACCTACTTTCGCCAGGCGAGCCTCGTGCTCGATCCCGAGCGCACCGAGATCCGCCGCAATTCGGAATGGAGCGATCCACTCGGCGCGCGGGGCATGATCCAGCTGGCGGCCCGCTACACCGTCGCGCGCATGATGGAACGCGACGATTTCTCGAAGCGCTTCAGGAACGGGGTGCCGATCTCGGTGCACGAGTTCCTCTATCCGCTGATGCAGGGCTACGACTCGGTCGCCCTGGAAGCCGACCTCGAGCTGGGCGGCACCGACCAGAAGTTCAACCTGCTCGTCGGTCGCGAGCTGCAGCGGGAATACGGCCAGGAGCCCCAGTGCATCCTGACGATGCCCCTGCTCGAGGGGCTCGACGGCGTCGAGAAGATGTCGAAGTCCAAGGGCAACTACGTCGGCATCACCGATGCGCCCGACGAGATGTTCGGCAAGCTCATGTCGATCAGCGACGAGCTCATGTGGAAGTACTTCACCCTGCTGTCGTTCCGGCCACTCGCCGAGATCGACCGGCTGCGGGAGGAGTGCGCCGGTGGACGCAATCCGCGCGACGCGAAGGTCGAGCTGGCGCTCGAGATCGTCGAGCGCTTCCATGACCGGGCCGCCGCCCGGCGCGCGCTCGAGGCCTTCGAGGCGCGGTTCAAGCGCGGGGCGCTGCCCGACGAGATGCCCGAGTACACGCTCGAGGGCGCGCCCGCCGCGATCGTTCCCCTGCTGCGCCACTGTGAGCTGGCGGCATCGAACGCCGAGGCGCTGCGCGCCATCGCCCAGGGCGGCGTGCGGGTCGACGGCCGGAAAATCGAGGACCGGGCGCTGGAATTGCCCGCCGGGGAGTATGTCCTGCAGGTCGGCAAGCGCCGCTTCGCGCGCCTGCGGCTGCATTGAGCAGCAGGACGGCTTAGACTCATGTCAAACAGAAGGAGGCCATCTTGAAACTCACCAGCGAGTCATTCGTCGACGGTGGCGTCATCCCGGTCGAGTTCGCCTTCGGCCGCATCGACCCGAAGCAGCACATCACGCTGTCCGACAACCGCAACCCGCAGCTGTCCTGGGACGATGTCCCGCCCGGCATGCGTTCCTTCGCGGTCATCTGCCACGACTACGACGTCCCGAGCAAGCCCGACGACGTCAACCAGGAAGGCCGCGAGGTGCCCGCCGACCTGCCGCGCGTCGACTTCTACCACTGGGTGCTCGTCGACCTGCCGGCCGACTGCCGGGCCATCGCCGCCGGATCGCACTCGGACGGCGTCACGCCCAAGGGCAAGCCCGGGCCGGCCGCTCCCGGGGGCGCCCGCCACGGCATCAACGACTACACGTCCTGGTTCGCCTCGGATCCCGACATGGCCGGCGACTACTATGGCTACGACGGTCCGTGCCCGCCCTGGAACGACTCGGTCATCCACCACTACGTCTTCACCGTGTATGCGCTGGGCGTCGACCAGCTGCCGGTGCAGGGCCGCTTCACCGGTGCCGATGCGCTCAAGGCGATCAACGAGCATTCGCTCGGCCAGGCATCCATCACCGGCACCTTCACCCTGAATCCGAGGCTGGCCTGAACGCGGGCGGCAGCACGGAGGCGACCGAGCTCTGGCTCATCCGCCACGGGGTGACCGCCTGGAACCGCCAGCGCCGGTTCCAGGGGCATCGCGACATCGGGCTCGACGACCAGGGGCACGAGCAGGCGCGGCGCCTGGCCGGCCGCCTGGCCGACGCCGGCCTCGTCGCGGTCCACACCAGCGACCTGGCGCGGGCGCGCGATACCGCGGCGCCCGTGGCGGCGCGCCTGGGCCTCCCGGCGGTCACCGACACCGGCCTGCGTGAGCGCTGCTATGGCGACTTCGAGGGTCGTACCTACGACGAGATCGAGGCCGCCTTCCCGGATGCCTTCGCCCGCTGGCAGGCCCGCGAGCCGGATTTCGTCCTGCCGGGCGGGGGCGAATCGCTGCGCGACTTCGCGGCGCGATGCGCCGAGGCCTTCGAGCGGATCGCCCGCAGCTATCCGGGCGGCCGGGTCGCGGCCGTCTCCCACGGGGGCGTCCTCGACATCGCCTATCGCCTGGCCACGGGACTGGCGCTGGAGGCGCCGCGGCGCCATGAACTGCTCAATGCCAGCATCAACCGCATCCGCTTCGAGGACGGGCGCTGGTCGCTGGTCGACTGGGCCGACGTTGCCCATCTCGACTCGGTGCTCGACGACGCATCGGTGCGACGCGCGGATCGGCGGGGCCGCGCAGGATTGCCCGGACAGGCCTTGCAACGATAGAATCCGCCCCTAGCACTCGCATTCCTGCGCGACTGGCGAATGGGTAGAGCACTACCGGGGAGCGCAGGGCATGGCCCGGGACAGCGGCTGCAGCCGGCGGCGTCGATCGCCGGGTGGCTGGCGGGCCATTTCCGACCGTGTCTGCCGCGCGCCTGGGCAGCCGTTATCCACCCCTACGGCTGAACGCGGAGAATCCAGCATGTTCGATCCCAAAGCGACCCTCGACAAGGTCGATCCCGAAGTCCATGGCGCCATCGTTCGCGAGAACCAGCGCCAGGAAGAACACATCGAGCTGATCGCATCCGAGAACTACACCAGTCCGGCGGTCATGGCGGCCCAGGGCAGCCAGCTCACCAACAAGTACGCCGAAGGCTATCCGGGCAAGCGCTACTACGGCGGTTGCGAGTTCGTCGACCAGGTCGAGACGCTGGCCATCGACCGCGTCAGGGAACTGTTCGGCGCCGAAGCCGCGAACGTGCAGCCCAATTCGGGCTCCCAGGCCAACCAGGCCATCCTGATGGCCTTCCTCAAGCCCGGCGACCGCATCATGGGCATGAGCCTCGCCGAAGGCGGCCACCTCACCCACGGCATGCCGCTCAACATGTCGGGCAAGTGGTTCGACGTGGTCTCCTACGGGCTCGACAAGAACGAGGTGATCGACTACGACGCGATGGCGAAGCTCGCCCGCGAATCGCGCCCCAGGCTCATCATCGCCGGCGCCTCGGCCTACAGCCTGCGCATCGACTGGGCGCGCTTCGCCGAGGTCGCGCGCGAGGTCGGCGCGATCTTCATGGTCGACATGGCCCACTACGCCGGCCTGATCGCCGCCGGCGAGTATCCCAACCCGGTGCCCCACGCCGACGTGGTCACCTCCACCACCCACAAGAGCCTGCGCGGGCCGCGTGGCGGCTTCATCCTGATGAAGGCCGAGCACGAGAAGGCGATCAACTCGGCGGTGTTCCCCGGCCTGCAGGGCGGCCCGCTGATGCACGTCATCGCCGCCAAGGCGGTGGCCTTCGGCGAGGCCCTCAAGCCCGAGTTCAGGGCGAGCCAGAAGCAGGTCATCCGCAATGCGCAGGCGCTGGCCGAGTCGCTCATCGCGCGCGGCCTGCGCATCGTGTCGGGCGGGACCGAATCGCATGTCATGCTGGTCGACCTGCGACCCAAGAACATCACCGGCAAGGCGGCCGAGGCGGCGCTGGGGCAGGCCCACATCACGGTCAACAAGAACGCGATCCCGAACGACCCCGAGAAGCCCTTCGTGACCAGCGGCATCCGCCTCGGCTCGCCCGCGATGACCACGCGCGGGTGCGGCGAGGCCGAAGCCCGTCAGGTCGGCGAGCTGATCGCCGACGTGCTCGATGCGCCCGATGACGAATCGCGCATCGCGCAGGTCCGCGAGAAGGTTGCGGCCCTGACCGCGCGCTTCCCGGTCTACGGCCGGAGCTGAAGGCGCCTCCCGAGGGGCCGGGCCGATGCGTTGTCCCTTCTGCGAGCATCCCGATACGCAGGTCGCCGAGACCCGTGAATCCGACGACGGCGGCAGCATCCGCCGTCGCCGCCGCTGCCTGAACTGCGACAAGCGCTTCACCACCTACGAGCGGCCCGATCTCCAGTACCCGACCGTGGTCAAGCGCAGCGGCCTGCGCGCCGAGTTCGATCGCGAGAAGCTGCGGGCATCGATCGCCCTGGCGCTGCGCAAGCGTCCGGTCCCGGCCGCCGACGTCGACGCGGCCGTCCAGCGCATCGAGGAGCGGCTGCGCAGCCTGGGCGTGCGCGAGGTGGCCAGCGAACACATCGGCGAGACCGTCATGGCCGAACTGCGCAAGCTCGACAAGGTGGGCTACGTTCGCTTCGCTTCGGTCTACCGCAGCTTCGAGGACGTGAACGACTTCGCGGACGCGATCCGCGAGGTCCGGCCGCAGAAGCCGCGCGGGCGGTAGTCGCCAGCCGCGATCCGGTCCGCGATCCGCGATCCGCGGTCGTTCAGCGGCCCGCGATCTGGTCGAGGCTGCGTCCCGGCGTGATCACCTGCGGATCGACGATGAGCTCGATCAGGGCCGTGCGCCTGTGCCGCCCGATGAAGGCGAGGGCCTGCTCGAGGGCGGGGCCGAATTCCGCGGTCCGCTCGACCCGCGCGCCGAAGCCGCCGAAGGCTTCGGCATAGCGCGGGAAATCGGGATTGGCCAGGCCGGTGCCCAGCACCCGTCCGGGATATTCGCGCTCCTGGTGCATGCGGATCGTGCCGTACATGCCGTTGTTGAAGAGCAGCACGAGGAAGCCGGCGTCGTACTGGGCGGCGGTCGCCAGTTCGCTCGCGCTCATGAGGAAGTCGCCGTCGCCGGCGAAGCAGACGACATTGCGCTCGGGCGACGCGATCCGGGCGGCGACCGCGGCCGGAATGCCGTAGCCCATCGCCCCGGAGGTCGGGGCGAGCTGGGTGCGCAGGCCGCCGTAGCGCCAGAAGCGATGCGCCCAGGTGGCGAAGTTGCCGGCACCGTTGGTGACGATGGTGTCGGCGGGCACCGCGCGCTGCAGGATGTCGACCACCTCCCAGAGATCGAGCCGGTCGAGCCCCGGCTGGTCGAACACGGCCGGGCGCTCGCGCCATGCCTCGAGCTCGGCGCGGGCCTCGGCGACGGTGTCGCGCCAGCGCGGCGCCTCGATGTGGATGCCGGCGAGCGCGGCGGTGAACTGCTCCACACCCGCATTGACCAGCAGCTCGCCCTGGAAGACGCTGCCGAGCTCCTCCGCACCCGGATGGACGTGGACGAGGGCCTGGCGCGGCCGCGGCGACTCGAGCAGGCTGTAGCCCGAGGTGGTCATCTCGCCCAGCCGCGGGCCGATCGCGATCAGCAGGTCGGCGTTGCGCACCCGCTCGGCGAGCCTGGGGTTGATGCCGATGCCGACGTCGCCGACGTAGTTGGGATGGTGGTGATCGAGGAGGTCCTGGCGGCGGAAGCTGCAGGCGACCGGCAAGGCGTTGGATTCGGCGAACATCCGCAGGGCCTCGCATGCGGCCGGGGTCCAGCCGCTGCCGCCGGCCAGCACGAGGGGACGGCGCGCGGCCGCGAGCAGCTGGCGCAGCCTCTCGATCTGTGCCGGCGAGGGATGCGCCTGCACCGCCTGGTAGGGCGCGCTGTCGGCGACCGCCGCCGTGCCGGCCAGGGTGTCCTCGGGCAGCGCCACCACCACCGGTCCCATGCGGCCGCTGCATGCGACCTGGAAGGCGTGGGCGACGATCTCGGGGATCCGCTCGGTGCGCTCGACCTGGGTGGCCCACTTGGCGACCGAGCCGAACATGTGGCGATAGTCGATCTCCTGGAAGGCTTCGCGGCCCATGAAGTCGGTGCCGACCTGGCCCACGAAGACGACCATCGGCGTGGAATCCTGCCGGGCGGTATGGATGCCGATCGCGGCATTGCTCGCCCCGGGGCCGCGCGTCACCATCAGCGCGGCCGGCCGCCCCGCCAGCTTGCCGTAGGCCTCCGCCATGAACGCCGCGCCGCCCTCGTGCCGGCACGTGACGAAGCGGATCGATTCGCGATGGGCGTAGAGGCCGTCGAGCACGGCGAGATAGCTCTCGCCCGGCACGCCGAAGACGGTGTCGACGCCGTGCACGGCAAGGGCGTCGGCGAGCAGCTGGCCGCCGCCGCGGGCGGGGATGGGGTCGGGTCGGGTCATGTCCGTGGGCTTTCCGGCGTCGTGGGCGGTTCCGGTCCAGGATCCGGGCTCGGGCGGCCCGGCGCGGTGAGGGCGTCGATGAAGCTCTTCGCCCAGTAGCGGATGTCGTTCGATGCCAGCACCGCGTACATGTCGCGATGGCGGGCGATGCGCTCGGCCCGCGGCATCTCGAGCGCGTTGCGGATGGCGGCGGCCATGCCCTCGTGGTCGTGGGGATTGACGAGCAGCGCCGCGCTCAGCTCCGAGGCGGCCCCGGCGAACTGCGAGAGCACCAGGACGCCGGGATCCTCCGGGTCCTGCGCGGCGATGAACTCCTTGGCGACGAGGTTCATGCCGTCGCGCAGCGGCGTCACCAGCCCGACGTCGGCGAGGCGCAGCATCGCGGCGACCGCGCCGCGCCGGTAGTTGCGATTGACGTAGCGCAGCGGCACCCACGCGACATGGCCGTATTCGCCGTTGATCCGGCCGACGCGGCCGCTGACCTCGGCGTCCATCTCGGCGTATTCGGGGATCTCGGACCGGCTCTTGGGCGCGATCTGCAGGAAGGTGACCCGGTCGCGCCAGGGCTCCGCCGTGCGCAGGAACCATTCGTAGGCATCGATGCGCTGGAGGATGCCCTTGGAATAGTCGAGTCGGTCGACGCCGATGATGAGGCGCCGGTCCGAGAGGCTTTCGCGCAACTGGGTGATGAAGGCCGAACGGCTGGCCCGGCTCGCGAGCCGGCGCAGCTGCTGCGGGTCGACTCCCACCGGGAAGACGCCGATGCGGAACGTGTGGGTGCCCGTCTGGTACTGGCGGCGATCCTGGCTCGTGGCGCCGACGACGCTGCTCAGGTAGCGCGAGAAGTTCGATGCGTCGCTTTCGGTCTGGAAGCCGATGAGGTCGTAGTCCACGAGGGCGCCGATGGTGACCTCGTGCTTGGGCAGCGCCGTCAGGATGTCGGGCGGGGGCATCGGGATGTGCAGGAAGAAGCCGATGCGGTTGTGATGGCCGAGCCGGCGCAGAGCGCGCGCCATCGGCATCAGGTGGTAGTCGTGCACCCAGACGATGTCGTCGGGTCGCAGCAGCTTGCCCAGGCGCTCCGCGAAGAACTGGTTGACCCGCAGGTAGCCCTCGTAGTGGCCCGCGGTGAACTCGGCCAGGTCGACGCGGTAGTGCAGGATCGGCCAGAGCACCCGGTTGGCGAAGCCGTTGTAGTACTCGTCGAACTCGTTCGAGTGCAGGTCGGTGAGGACGTAGCGGACCCGATCGATCTCGGTGGTGGACGGCTCGGGAGGATCGTCGGATACGCCACCGCTCCAGCCGAACCAGATGCCTTCGCGTTCCTGCATCGCGGCGGCCACCGCGACCGCCAGCCCACCGGGCGCCTGCTTGCCGTGTTCGTCCGGCACCGCGACCCGGTTGGAGACTACGACGAGGCGAGCCACAGTCCTTCCTCCCATGAGATCGACAGGCGCATCGCGGAGTTCACGATGCCGGCCATCGAATACGTCTGGGGCAGGTTGCCCCAGAGCTGGCCGGTCACCGGGTGCAGGTCCTCGGACAGCAGGCCGTAGCTGTTGCGTGCGGCCAGCAGTTCGTCGAAGAGCTCGCGGGCTTCGTCGCGCCGGCCCATCGCCGCCAGCGCATCGATCGTCCAGAACTTGACGACGAGGAAGGCCGTCTCGGGCATGCCGAAGTCGTCGGGCGTGGCATAGCGCAGCATCTGGCCGTTGACCGTCAGCTCGCGACGGATGGTGTCGACCGTGCTGATGTAGCGCGGATCGTCGGCCGCGATGATGCCGAGTTCGGCCATCAGCAGGACGCTCGCATCGAGCTCCTGTCCGCCGAGGTGGCCGGTGAAGGCGCCGCGCTCCTCGTTCCAGGCCTCGGTGAGCAGGCGCACCCGGATCCGGTCGGCGCGCTCTGCCCAGGCCAGCGCCTCGTCGACCAGGCCGATGCGACGCGCGATCCGGCCGAGCCCGTCGCAGGCGACCCAGCACAGGAGCACCGAATGGGTATGGATGCGGGTGCGGCCACGGAACTCCCAGATGCCGGCATCGGGCTCGAAGGCGAAGCGGGCCGCCTTCTCGCCGAGCGGTTCGAGCCGCCTGTACAGGCCTTCGTCGCCCATCGCGGGCAGGCGCTGGTCGGCAAAGGACTGGGCGACGGCGAGGATCACCGAGCCGTAGACGTCGTTCTGCAGCTGCTCGGCCGCCTGGTTGCCGACCCGCACCGGCGCCTGCCCGAGGAAGCCCTCGAGCTCGGGCGCGATGCGCTCGTCGGTGGGCAGGTCGTGCACGATGCCGTAGAGCGGGCGCAGGGCTTCGGTGGTGCTGGCCGCGACCGTCGCGATGTAGTCGATGTAGCTCTCCATCGTCTTGGTCGCGCCCAGGCGGTTGAGCGCCTGGATCACGAAGTAGGCGTCGCGCAGCCAGCAGAAGCGGTAGTCCCAGTTGCGCTCGGTGCCGGGCGCCTCCGACACCGAGGTGGTATGCGCCGCGACGATCGCACCGGTTTCCTCGAAGGAACACAGCTTGAGCGTGATGGCTGCGCGTATCGTCTCGTGCTGCCATTCGTAGGGAATCGCGAGCGCCCGCACCCAGTCGGTCCAGTAGTCGATGGTCTTCTCGAGGAAGCCCGGGGTGATCACGTCGGGCGCGTCGTTGAGCGGCTCGTCGGGCCCGAAGATGAGGTGCAGCGGCCTCGACAGCACGAAGGGCGACTCGTGCAGCACGTAGGAGAGCGCGGCGTCGGTGGTCAGGCGGACCGGGTCGGGGCCGGAGCCGACGAAACGGATGTGGTTGGAGCCGGCGATGGCATGGCACGGCTTGCCGTAGTCGTGGGTCGGGCGCACCCGCAGCCGGATGCGGGGCAATCCCGCGATCGGTTCGATCCGGCGCATGATGGTCGCCGGCCGGTAGTGGCGGCCGTACTGCTTGAAGCGCGGCGCGAAGTCGGAAATGAGCAGCGCATTGCCCTTGTCGTCGCGAAGCACGGTCTCGATGACCGCGGTATTGCGTCGATAGCCGGACGTGCTCTCGACCATGCCCTCGAGGGCGACCTCGCAGAAGCCCTTCTCCTGGTCGCCGGACAGCAGGTTGCAGAAGACCGGGTCGCCGTCGAAGCGCGGCACGCACCACCAGACGATGCGCCCGACCGGATTGACCAGCGCCGCGACCCGGCAGTTGCCGATGACCCCCAGATCGAGGGGCTGGAAGGGCGGGGACGGACTCGTCACGCTCACGTCGATGTCTCCATCAGGTCGGCCACGCGCTCGATCGCATCGCGAACGTCCGCGGCCGAGGCGAATACGCCGGATACCCGGCCGATCGGGCGCTCGACCGACAGGGCGATCCCGCCGGCGGCGCTGACGGCGTCGAGCGCGATCCGGTCGGTCACGTCGTCGCCGATGAAGATCGGCCGCCGGCCGCCGAAGGGCTCGCTGGCCATCAGTATGCGGATCGCCCGGGCCTTGTCGAACCCCGAGCGCTTCACCTCGAGTACCGACTTGCCCGGCAGGACGACGACCGAATCGTCGCCGGCCGCCTCGACGATGCTCCCGACCGAGGCGGCCAGCGCCCTCGCCAGCGCGGGACGCTCGCGAAAATGGATCGCGATGCTCGTGAGCTTGTCCTCGAGGATCAGCCCCGGATGGCGGGCATGCAGCGCGAGCAGTTCGCTGCGCACCGCGGCCGGCAGGGCGAGCCCGGGCAGGTTCTCGGTGCTGCCGGCGCTGTGGGTGCGCCAGTGGGCGCCGTGCGCGCCGGCGGCCGGCAGCCGCAGCGGCGCGAACAGCCGGTCGAGTTCGTCCACGGGCCGGCCGCTGACGAGGGCGAGCGCCCCGTTGAGGGCGTCATGGATCCGGACCAGCGCGCGGCGCAGGCTCGCCGGAACCACCACCTCGTCGGGGCGGAGCGCGATGTCGAGCAGCGTGCCGTCGACATCGAGAAAGAGGGCCGCAGGCGGCCCGCCGGTCAGGCCCCGGACCAGGATGTCGAAGGCCTCCACGGGCTCGGGCGGCTGCGGCTTCAGGGTCATGGTCTGGTGCATTCTAGCGGCGCGGGCCGCCCGTGGCGGAGCCGTTCGGCGGACTGGACACGGTCTGGCGACGGGGTAGAGTTCTTCGGTCTCTTTCGACAGGGGCGGCAGCGGCCGCAGGGGCAGGGCGCATGGACGGGCACGCGAGGGCAACTCGGGCAGCGGGCAGGATACGCACGGAACGTGCCCGGTTCGGGATCGATCTCGGCGGCACCAAGATCGCCCTGGCCGCGCTGGACGGCGCGGGCCGGATCCTCGCGCGGCGACGCGTGCCCACGCCGCAGGGCGACTACGCCGCCACGATCGAGGCGATCGCCGCGCTGGTCGAAGCCGGCGAGCGCGAACTCGGCGTGGCCGCATCGGTCGGCGTCGGCACGCCGGGGGCGCCCTCGCGCGTCGACGGCCTGATGAAGAACTGCAACTCGGTGGTGCTCAACGGGCGGCCGCTGGCCGCCGACCTCGAGGCGCGCCTGGCCCGGCCGGTGCGGATCGCCAACGATGCCGACTGCTTCGCCCTGTCGGAAGCCAGCGACGGCGCCGCCAGCGGCTACGGCGTCGTCTTCGGGGTCATCCTCGGCACGGGCGTCGGTGGCGGCATCGTCGTCGACGGTCGCCTCCTGCGCGGGCCCAACGCCATCGCCGGCGAGTGGGGCCACAACGCCTTGCCCTGGCCGCGCCCGGAGGAACTCCCGGGCCCCGCCTGCTACTGCGGCCGCAGCGGCTGCATCGAGGCCTGGCTGTCCGGCCCGGCGCTCGCGCGCGAGGCGGCCGCCCTGCGCGGCATCCCGGCGGCGACGAC
>DAIMFM010000059.1:0-13753 GCA_036724585.1 Burkholderiaceae bacterium
GGCCGGGGTCGTTGATCAGGCCCTTCCAGCCCACGGTGGTGCGCGGCTTCTCGAAGTAGACGCGCATCACGATCTCGAGTTCGCCGGCGAAGCGCCGGCGCTGCTCCTGCAGGCGCTGGGCGTACTCCCGCGCCGCCTCGGTGTTGTGGATCGAGCAGGGCCCCACGATGAGGAGCAGCCGGTCGTCCATGCCATGGATGATGCGGTGGATCGCCTGGCGCGTCTCGTACACGAGCCGGGTGACCTCGGGCCCCGACCTGAATTCCCGGATCAGGTGTGCGGGCGGGGAGAGTTCCGCGATATGGCGGATTCGGACGTCATCGGTGGTGTTGCGCATCGGGGTTCCTGGGCGGGTATCGATCGGGAGCCGGGGGCGCTGGCGGGGCGGCAAAAAAAAACCGCCGGTCGGCGCCGGCGGTCGTTTCGGATTCGGGTTCTGTGCTTGCTACGAACGCGCTCCCGACTCGTCCCGCCTGGCGCAGGAAAAGCCAAAGAACCAAAAGTAGGCAAACGAACCACGAATCATGAGCGGCAGTTTACGAAGATTCTCCCGGGCGCGCAAGCGAGCCGGCGCTCGCCTCCAGGCCGAACTCGACCCGGCTGGCCGGTTTCGGGCCCGGCGCCCGGCCCACGGCGGGTTCCCCGACGTCGAGCCGGGCGGGGTCGATCCCGCCCTGGTCGGCCAGCCAGCGGCGCACCGCCTGTGCGCGATCCTGCGCCAGGTCGACCAGCTGGCTGTCGCCGACCGGAACCGTCGCGATCAGCGCCTTGGCCTTCTCGGACACGCCGATGTCCCGGGGCCGGCCGTCGCGACCGGTGGGCAGCGGCAGGCTGGCCTCGCGAAACAGCGCATCCACGAGCAAGGGATATTCGCCGCGCCCGATCGTCACGGCATCGAGGTTGCCGACCGATCCGCCCTGCCCGCGCACCTTGCGCGCCTTGAGCATCCGCTCGAACTGGTGTCGCGCGAGCGCATCGCGATCGCCGTTGCCGTCGGCCATGCCGGCGATGCGCAATTCCAGCCCCGGGCGCTGGCCCAGGGCGCGGGCCAGCATGCCGAGGCTGCCCACCGCCTGCTCGCCCAGCCGCGCCGATCCGGGTGCGAATCCGACCTGCGCGAGCTTGTCGGCGGACGCATCGACCAGGCTCGCCAGGCGTTCGAAGGGAGCGGCCACCACCTGGCCGACGACCTCGCCGAAGCTTTCCGCAAGCAGCGCGCCGATGGAGAAGTCCGGGTCGCGCAGCGAGCCGGCCACGGGCAGCGGCAGTGCGACCACACCGTCCGCATCGCGCAGCAGGGCGAGCGCGAAGTCGAGCGGCAGTGCCTCGCCGTCCGCATCGCCGATGCGCTCGCCGAAGACCGGTTCGTGCAGCGTGAGCCCGTGGCGGGCCTCGAGTCGCCGGTCGCTTATGCTGTAGTGGAGCTTGGCGTCGAGCGTGCCCCCGTCCAGGGGATAGCCGATATGGCGCCGGGCATAGGGCGAGAGCGTCGTGAGGGCAAGCCCGTCGATCACCGCATCGAGCTCGAGCGAGGCGAGCGGATCGAGCATCGCCACCTTGCCGGTCGCGCTGATCTCGCCGCCGGCGCGCAGGCGGGCCGCCAGCGCCACGTCGCTCGTCGCCCCGGGCGCGATGGCGCCGACCGTCCCGCTGAGGTCGACGAGTCCGAGCGGCGGATTGTCGGCATGGCGCAGGTCGTCGATGTCGACCTGGGCATCGGCGAGCCGCAGGCCGGCGATATGCCAGTCGGACGCGGCCGCGCCGTCGGCGTCGCGAGCGGCGCCCTGCGGGGCGGACGGATCGATGGCCGGGCTGCCGTCGGCCGCCACGAAGCCGACTTCGCCCCCGGGCGAGACTGTGAGCCGGGCCCGCAGCCCCAGGGCCTCCACTTCGCCCGCATCGACGCGCACCGGGCCCGTCTCCAGCCGCAGGGCATCCGTGCCCATGGTGGCGACGCTCAGGATCTCCGAGTCGGTCCCGTCGGTGACGAGCCGCAGGTCATCCACGCGGGCGGCGCCCTCCCACGACAGTTTCGCCGGCGCGTCCCCGGCAGCCGCTTCGAAGACGAGATCGCCGTGCGCGTCCAGGCTGCCGCTCGCGATCCGGCCGAACGGCCAGAAATCGAGCCGGTCGCGCCACGGTGCGAGGGCGAAGCCCTCGGTATCGATGGAGACCATGAGGCGCAGGGGATCGACCGCGAAGCGGCCGAAGGCCTCGAGCGATGCGCTCTCGCCGACGCGGCCGTCGAAGCTGACGGCGGCGAATCCATCCTCGCCGCGCGGCCCGAGCGTGAAGGTGCGGATCTGCAGGTGATGGCCGTCGGCGCCGGTCCCGTCCTCGAGCCGGACCTGCGCCGTGCCCAGGGTGAACTCGCCGGGCTCGATCCGCCAGCCGCCCGGCAGCGGCTCGAGGAAGGCGCCGAGGTCGACTTCGCCATCCTCGCCGCGGACCGCCGCCAGCGCCAGGCCCTCGGCGTGCGCCCGGGTGAAGCCGATGCGCCTCTCGACGAAATCGAGCGCCAGGCCGTCGGCGACCAGCGAATCGAGCGCCTGCGGGTGCGGTATCCGCCCTTCCGGTTGCGGCTGGAGGCGCAGTCCCTCGAGGCGCGACTTCCAGGCCAGCACGCGAAGCGGCCATGTGTCGGGCGCATCGGCCGGCGCCTTGCCGCCATCGCGCCAGCCGTACTCGAAGCCGCCGGACAGGTCGAGCGTCCCGCTCGCGACACGCAGGGGCAGGCGCCCCTCGACGGGCCCCAGCCAGCGTGCGAGGCGGGCGCCGTGCGCATCGAAGCGGCCGCTGACGAGCAGCGGCTCGTGGCTGAAGCGCCCCTCGACCGCGAGGCTTTCGTCCGCGCCGAAGGACGCCGACGCCTTGAAGCGCGAAGGCAGCGTGCCGTCCGACGAGATCTCGTCGACCTCGGCCTGCACGTCGCTGGCATCCACCTGCAGCCGCGCCCCGTCGGCAAAGCGCCCGTCGATGCGCACCCGCCCGTCGACGACACCGATGTGGGCGATCGACCAGTCGAGCTCGCTGGCGTCGGCGGCCGACGTCCCCGCCACCGGCGCGTCCTCGGCGCGGCTGGCCACGGGCCGCCAGTCGAAGCGGGGTGCCGAGATCATGACCTCGCCGACACGCAGGCGAGCGGCCTGGAGGTCGTACTCGAGCAGTTCGATGCTGGCGCCGGGCAGCGACAGCAACGGCCGGCCGTCCGCATCGACGAGCTCCAGGCCCGCGACGGTCAGCGCCCCCGAGAGCTGCAGCGAGGGTTCGGCCCCCACCGGCTGGCGAAAGCCCAGCACTACCCGCGCCGCCGCCTGCGCCGAGACGATCCGCCAGGGCCAGGTCATCGGCAGGTAGTCGACGTAGCGCAGCACGTCGCTCGTGCCGATGTCGATCGTGAGCGTGGAGGAGCGGTCCTCGGCGAAGGGCAGCGCCTGGCCGGTGGCGGTGAAGCGGGCGCCATTGACGATCGCGCTGAGCGAAGGCTCGATGTCGATCGTGCCGTGGACCGGCAGGCTCGAAAGGAAGGGAATCTTCAGGGACAGCGCCTCGACCCGGTGCTTCTGCCCGACCGCGGTGTCGTCAAGCAGGATCGATCCGTCCTCGACCTCGATGTTGGCGATCGAGAAACGCCCCAGCCAGTCGGGCGTGTCGGCCTCGGGATCGCGCCAGCGTCGCAGCAGGTCCGCGATGTCGAGCTCGCCGCCGCGCTCGCGCTCGAGCACGAGCACCGGCCGCTCGACCTGCAGCCGCTCGATGATCGGCCCGCGGCGTCGCAGGCTGGTCCAGGCGAAGTCGACGTGCGCCTGGGCGACCGTCAGCAGCGCCCCCTCGCCCTCGCGCTTGCCGATGCGCAGGGACTCGACGTCGGCGACGAGGGTGAAGGGATCGAAGCGCAGGCGCTCGATCGATACCGGGCGGGACAGTTCCGTCGCCAGCCATCTTTCGGTGCGCTGCTTCGCGATCGCCGGCAGGAGGAAGTACGCGGCAAAGAGCGACAGCACCACGAGGCCGACGAGCCAGCTGGCCAGCAGGCCCACCACCCGCGCCCGGGAGCGACGACGATGCGCGCCCGGTGCCCGCGACTCGCCTCGCAGGGTCGGCATGGCCGGCGCGCCGGACGCCAGGGAATCGGGATCGAAGCGATCGCGCTGGCTCACGGTCGGGGTCGGCGCATCCGCATTCCTCGCGGCAGGGGCGGCCCTAGGCGGTGCCGCCGACGGTCAGGCCCTCGATGCGCAGGGTCGGCTGGCCGACGCCGACCGGCACGCTCTGGCCGTCCTTGCCGCAGACCCCGATGCCCGGGTCGAGCCGCATGTCGTTGCCGATCATCGTCACGCGCTTGAGGGTCTCGGGACCATTGCCGATCAGGGTCGCGCCCTTGACCGGGTACTGGATCCGTCCGCCTTCGACCCAGTACGCCTCGGACGCGGAGAAGACGAACTTGCCGTTGGTGATGTCGACCTGGCCGCCGCCGAAATTGACGGCGTACAGGCCGCGATCGATCGACGCGACGATCTCGTCCGCATCGTGGCTGCCGCCGAGCATGAAGGTGTTGGTCATGCGCGGCATGGGCAGGTGCGCGAAGGACTCGCGCCGGCCGCTACCGGTGCTGCGGGTCTTCATGAGGCGGGCATTGAGGGTGTCCTGCAGGTAGCCCTTGAGGATGCCGTCCTCGATCAGGACGTTGCGCTGGGTCGGGTTGCCCTCGTCGTCGATGTTGAGCGAACCGCGCCGCCGCTCGATCGTGCCGTCGTCGATGACGGTCACGCCGGGCGCGGCCACCCGCTCGCCGATGCGCCCCGCGAACACCGAGGAACGCTTGCGGTTGAAGTCGCCCTCGAGCCCGTGGCCGACGGCCTCGTGCAGCAGCACGCCGGGCCAGCCCGGGCCGAGCACGACGGTCATCTCGCCGGCCGGCGCAGGCCGTGATTCGAGGTTGGTCACGGCGGCGTGGACCGCGGCGCGGACATAGCCGTCGATGACGTCGTCGGTGAAGTAGTCGAGGTCGAAGCGACCGCCGCCGCCGCTGTGGCCCTGCTCGCGCCGGCCGCCCTGCTCCGCGATGACCGTGACCGACAGGCGTACCAGCGGGCGGACGTCGCCGGCGATCAGGCCGTCGGAACGGGCCACGAGGACGGTGTCGTGCTCGGCGGCCAGGCCCGCCATGACCTGTCGCACCCTCGGGTCGGCGGCACGCGCGCGCTGCTCGACGCGCTCGAGCAGCGCGACCTTGGCGGCCGCCTCGAGCGTCTGGATGGGGTCGTTGCCGCCATAGAGCCGCAACGCCATGCCCGCCTCGAAGCGTTGCGCGAGCCGCACGGTGCCGGCGCCGCGGCGGGCGATGGTGCGGGTGGCGCGGGCCGCCTCGAGCAGGGGCTCGAGGCCGATGGCGTCCGAGTAGGCGAAGGCGGTCCTGTCGCCGATGACGGCGCGCACCCCGACGCCCTGGTCGATGGAATAGCTGCCCGACTTGACGATGCCTTCCTCGAGGCTCCAGCCTTCGCTGCGGGAATACTGGAAGTAGAGATCGGCGTAGTCGACGCGGTGCTCGAAGATCTCGGCAAGCGCGCGCTGCAGGTGCGATTCGTCGAGCCCGACGGGTTCGAGCAGGGTGGCCCGGGCCGCGGCCAATCCCGCCAGTGTTGGGTCTGCAATCTTCATATGCCAATGCTACAGCAAGGGCCGCCCGAACCGGCCACCGGCCGGCGCCGCCCGACGGCCGTCATTGCAGCATCGGCGGGTCGGCGGGGGCCGGTTCCACGGGCGTCTCGCGCGCACGCTGCGTGACCTGCGGGTCGCTCCAGTCGCCCTCCACCTCGAATTCCGTCGCGAGCATGTCCGACAGGGGCTTGCTCAGCATCCATTGCGCGATGAAGGAGCCGATGCCGACGGCCGGGTTGACCATCGCCGCATAGGCGAGCGAGGCGAGCCCCGCGTCCACCTGGGGTTGCACCGCGACGAGCAGCGACTGGGTCTCGCGCACCAGGTCGACTTCGCCACGCAGCCGGACACGCGCCTGCAGGCCGTTCATCTCGAGGTCCTCGGTGCTCGCCACGCCCCGCAGCAGCGCAGCGCCGCCCCGGATCTCGTCGAAGGCGAAGCCCTCGGCGAAGACGTCGCGAAAGTCGAAATTCAGCCGCCGCGGCAGGGACTGCAGGTTGAGCACCCCGATCAGCTTGGCGATGCCCGGCTCGGTGCGCAGGAACTGTCCCCGCCCGATGTCGAGGCGCAGCTCCCCGGTCAGGCTGGGCAGGTCGATCGCCAGGGGCGAGCCCTGCCAGCGCACGCCGCCCGAGAAGTCGCCGGTGCCACCACGGACCGTGTCGGGGAAGCCCAGCGCGCCCAGCAGGCGACCGGCGTCGCCGATGGCCAGCCCGAAGTCCAGCGCCATCGTCCGCACGGGGGCATCCGCCGGCGCCGCGCCGGCCGCCCCGGCTTCGGCGGCCGACCAGCGCCCGGTCGCCTCGAGGCGGCCGGCGGCGTGCTCGAGGACGAGCCGATCGATGAGCCAGTCGCCGCCACGGCCGGCCTCGCCCTGGTGCGCCGTGAGCTCGAGCGCGCCGAGGTCCATGGTCCCGAGCGTGAAACGCTCGGCGCGAACGTCGAGCGCCGGCAGGCTGCGCGGCGCCTCGGTGAGCAGGGAAGTGATGTCGTGCTTGTCGTCCTCGGGGATCTCGAGGCGCGCGAAACGCGCGACGAGGTTGCCACCGGGCCCGGAATCGCCCGCCTCGCGCCATTCGCGCCGGCCATCGGCCTGGCGCGAATGCACCCGCGCCTTCCAGGCGTCGTCCAGGCGCGTCGCCTCGAGAACGAGATCGTGCACGGTCTTGCCGCCGATCCGGGCCGCCCCGACCCGCAGCGACAAACGGTCCGGTTCCGGCAGTTCGTCCGAAGCCGGCAGCGGGTCGGCGCCTGCGCCGAGCAACTCGCGCCAGCGATCGAGGTCGAGCTCGGCCATGTGGACACGCAGGGCGAAGCCGGTTTCGGGCAGGGCGGGCGCGATGCCGACGCCGAGCGCCGCGCGACGCACGGGGACGTCCTCGTCGGGTGCGGCATCGCCGGTCTCGAGGAGCAGCTCGATGGCGTCCGTGCCCGTCGCGGCCGCCGCGCTGGTCGCACCCGTCGGGTCGACCCGCAGGCGGACATGGCGGGCGGCGTCGTCCCCATCGATCGGCACCAGCTCGAGCCGGGCCGGGCGCACGGCGGCCGCGGCCTTGCCCAGCGGCGCCGGCAACGCCAGGGCGAGCCCGGCCAGGTCGCTGCTCAGCGCGATCCGGGCGCCGCGGCGATCGAAGCGCAGCTCGCCGCGATAGTCGAAGCCCCCCGAGAGCGCCGCTGCGAAGCGCGACGGCACCAGCGGGACCAGCCCGGCGGCGGTGGCCCGGCCACGGCCGCGGATGGCGAGGGCCTCGCCGGCGCCGCGGCCATCGGCCTGCACCTCCCCGCCCAGCCAGTTCGCGCGCAGGCCCTCGAAGGCGATGCCCTCGTGCGTGAACGCGATCTCGCCGCGCACCGCCTCGAAGGGCGGCAGGTTCGCCAGCGGCTCGAACCGGTTGCCCGCGAGCCGGACGCTGCCCTCGACCCGCGATGCATCGAGGTCGTCGACCGGCAGTTCGAGCCGCAGGCTCGCGCTGGCCGGCCCGTCGAAGCGCAGGCGCCCGAGGGCTTCGCCCACTTCCTCCCGAAGCGGGCTCTCGGCCACGACCCGGATCATGTCGGCCAGGGGCCCTTCGGCGGTGCCGCGGACATCCAGGACCGGATCATCCAGGTCCTCGATGTGCGCCGCGATATCGCCGAGCGCCAGGCCGAACATCCTCGCGCCCTCGCCCTCGAAGGACATCGAGGCGCGCTCGAAGCGCAGCTTGCCGGCGACGGCCTCGATCGGCGGCCAGTCCTCGTCGTAGGCGAGCCGCCCCGACTCGACCGCGACGGTGACGAGGAACTCGCCCTGCGCCGGATCGACGAACGGAAAGTCGGCCAGGTCGCCGCGCAGCCGCAGGCGCACGTCGCGCGAGTGCCCCGCGCGGATCGCATCCCGCACCCAGCGGCGCGCCTCGTCGTTGAGCTCGAGCGGAAGGTAGCGCCAGACGCGGGTGCCGTCGGCCCGGTCCAGGTGTCCTTCCAGGTCCACCGCGCCGGGGCCTGCCGGCGTCGCCCGCCAGCTGCCCTGCACCTCGCCGGCGGCATCGGCGTTCTCGAAGCCGAAGCGCTCGAGCGCCACCTCCAGCTGGCCGGCTGCATCACGCCGCCAGCCCACCTGGGCGTCGTAGCGATCGAGCCCGATCTCGTCATGTTCGAGCAGGCCCGGCAGGCGCAGCACCGCCCCGCCGCCGGCGAGCGCCAGCCGGCCGCCGGACGGGTCGAGCCGGGCCGTGCCGCTCAGGCCGTCGAAGCCCGGGGCGGCGGCCCCGCGGGGCCCCGCGAGGGCGAGCGAAAGCTCGCTGAACCGCACGTCGATGCCATAGTCGGGCGCCTCGCCGCTCGCCCGCCAGTCGAGCGTGGCGCCATCGATCCGGCCGCCGACCCGCCATCGCGCGATACGCCGGGCGAGCGCCGCCGGCAGCGGCATGGCGCGCGCGAGTTCGAGCAGGTCCATGGCATCGGCCGCGGACAGGGAAATGCGCGCACTGCCGAGGCGCCAGTCGGCATCGAAGGCCAGGTGCTGGCGGCCGGCCGCGGCGTCGATGGCCACGCCGGCCGAATCGACCAGCTCGATGCCCTCGGTGGTGATCTCGACGCCGCCGTCATCGCGCCAGCGCGCGGCGATGCGCCCGGCGAGGACATCGAGCCGGCCGGTACCGTCGGCCGTGCGCAGGATCGGCCCGGCGAGGTCGATCTCGCCGTGCGCCTCGACCGGCCTGCCGGCGGCGAGTTCGAACCAGAGCCGGCCGCGCCCACGCCCGCCCACCAGGGGCGAGCGAACCCCCGCCAGGGCATTGATCGCCAGCACGTCCGCATCCTGGAACGCGGCGTATGCCTGCCCGGTCCAGCCGGCCCCCTCGACCCGTTCGAGGTCGGCGACGAGCTCGAAGGCGCCGATCGGCGCGAGCGCGCCACCCGATGGCGTCGGTTCGCCGCGACCGCTCGCCATCAGTTCGTGGCGACGCCCCGCCGAGTCGACCGCGATGTCGACATCGACGAACTCGGCGCTGCTCGCGCTGCGCATGTCGCTGTACTTCAGGCGAGCCCCCTGTATGCGGATCACCTGCTGTCCCATGAGCCACTGCGCCAGGCGCGACTCGGTCGCCGCGTCGGCGACATCGACCGCCGTATCCACGACCAGGCCGGAGATCGCGAAACGGCTGTCGTCGATGCGCGCGATGTCGAGCCGCGGCGCATCGATGCTCAGCAGGCGGAAGACGGGCTCCATGGCGAGCACGCTGCGCCACGACAGCAGGGCCTCGATGTGGTCGAGCCGCAGGCCGGCCTCGCCGGCCTCCCCGATCCTGGCGCCGTCGACCCGCAGCCGCGGGCTCAGGCGGTCGAAGTCGGCCCGCAACTCGCCAAGGCGTACGGGGGCCCCGATCTCGCTCGAGAGACGGGCCTCGATGGCCGGGCGCCACTGGTCGACCCGCGGCCAGACCGCGTAGCGCACGACGAGGAAACCGATGCCGGCGAGGAAGTAGGCAAGCAGCAGGAAGACGACCGCGAGGCGCAAGCCGCGGCGCAGCCGCGACGGCGAGGCCTGGACTTGCTGGGGCGCTTGGGGGTCGTTCAGGCTCACTCGACGATCGGGACCAGGGCCCGGGATCCGGGGTCGGGTTGCAG
Organism: Burkholderiaceae bacterium; assembly: GCA_036724585.1. Classification (GTDB taxonomy): domain Bacteria; phylum Pseudomonadota; class Gammaproteobacteria; order Burkholderiales; family Burkholderiaceae_E; genus JAMLIN01. The sequence continues at coordinate 9,772 of DAIMFM010000059.1, forward strand.
GAGGCCGGCGGGTCGGCCGCGACTAGAATACCCCGACAGGTCGCGCCGCAGGGGAGCCCGCATCGATGCAGTTTCGCGCCGAATCGTACTCGGGATATTTCCGCCGCTCGGCCTTCGCGATCACGGCGGCCGGCGAGTCGCTCGAGCCGATCGCCGCGCTCGCGGCCGCGCCCATCGACGAGGCGCGCATCGCGCAACTGGTCGAATCCTGCCGCCCGCGCGACGACGCCGGCCGGGCGTTGCGCCGGGCGCGCCGGACGCTGATGCTCGCGCTGATGGAGCGCGACATCCGCGGCGATGCCAGCCTGGAGGAAGTCTGTGCCGCCATGAGCGGTTTCGCCGCGCTGGCCACCTCGATCGCCATGCGCGCGGCGGCCGCCGAACTCGTCGAGCAGTTCGGCATCCCGCTCGATGCCGAGGGCCGGCCACAGGACCTGCTGGCCGTCGCCATGGGCAAGGGCGGTGCCGGGGAGCTCAATGTCTCGTCCGACCTCGATCTCGTGTTCCTCCACCGCGATCATGGCGAGACCAGTGGCGCGCAGGCCGATGGCGCGCCCGCCCGTCGCGGCAGGCTGCCCTCGGCGGAGTTCCTCCACCGGCTGGCGCGGCGCGTGATCGGGCTGCTCTCCGAAGTCAATGCCGACGGCTTCGTCTTTCGCGTCGACACGCGGCTGCGGCCCAATGGCGATTCCGGCCCCCTGGTCGGCTCGCTTGCGATGCTGGAGGAGTACTTCTATGCGCAGGGACGCGAATGGGAGCGCTTCGCCTGGCTCAAGGGCCGTGTCATCGCCGATTCGGGCATGGCCGGGAAGGACGCCCGCCTGGAGGACGAGCAGGCGCTGGCGCAGATCGTCGAGCCCTTCGTGTTCCGCCGGTACCTCGACTACGACGTCTTCGACGGCCTGCGCAACGTGCACGCGCTGATCCGCAGCGAAGCGCGCAAGCGCGAGGCACGCCGCCAGGGCCTCGACGTCAAGCTCGGGCGCGGCGGCATCCGCGAGATCGAGTTCGCGGCGCAGCTCTTCCAGATCGTGCGGGGCGGGCGTGATCCAGGGCTGCAGGCGCGCGCCACCCTGCCGACCCTGGCGGCGATCGGCGAACGCGAGCTGCTGCCCGCGGCCGATGTGGCGCTCCTCGCCGACGCCTATCGCCTGCTGCGGCGCACCGAGCACATGCTGCAGTACCGGGAAGACGAACAGACCCATCGACTGCCCGACGACCCGGCGATCCGCGCGGATGTCGCCGCCATGCTCGGCCTGCCCCCGGCCGCCTTCGAGGAATCGCTGGCAACGGCCACGACCGAGGTCGACCGGATCTTCAACGACCTGCTCGCCGTACCCGACCGGCCGGACGAACCCGAGGGCGGCCTCGACGAGGCGAGCCTCGACGAGAACGTCGCCCGCCTGCTTACGGCAATGCGCGAAGGCCCCCGCTACCGGGCCGCCAGGGACGAGGCGCGCGAGTCGATCGAGCGGCTGCTCGCGATCGCGCAGGCGCGGGGCACGCCGCCGCGCGGGATGGCCGGCCTGATCGAGCTCTGCGAGACCGTCTGCCGCCGCCCCAGCTACCTCGCCCTGCTCGCCCACCATCCCGACGCCTTCGACCGGGTCCTGCGCATGATCTCGAGGTCGCAATGGGCGGCCAGCTACCTGGTCCGGCATCCCATCGTCCTGGACGAGCTGATCGCCGGCCATGTGCTCGAGCCGATCGATATCGATGCATGGGAAGCCGGGCTGCGCGAACGACTCGAGGCCGCGCTGATCGAAGGCGAGCCCGATACCGAAAGGCAGATGGACATCGCGCGCGAGGTCCATCACGCCAGCGCTTTCCGGCTGCTGGCCCAGGACATCGAGGGCCTGCTGTCCGTCGAGCGGCTCTCCGACCTGCTGTCGGAGATCGCGGACCGGATGCTGGGCATCGCGATCGAGTACGTCTGGGCTCAGAGCCCCAAGCGCCATCGCGACGTGCCACGCCTCGCGGTCATGGCCTACGGACGGCTCGGCGGCAAGGAACTCGGCTACACCTCGGACCTCGACCTCGTCTTCGTCTACGACGACGAGGACAAGCGCGCCCAGGAGGCCTATTCGGTCCTGGTGCGGCGGCTCAATACCTGGCTCTCGGCGCAGACCGCCGCCGGCGTGCTGTTCGACATCGACCTGCGGTTGCGGCCCAACGGCGATGCCGGCCTGCTGGCGAGCTCGCTGGCGGCCTTCGAGCGCTACCAGCGCGAGGAAGCCTGGGTCTGGGAGCACCAGGCGCTGACGCGCGCCCGGTACTGTACCGGCGACGCCGCGATCGGCGCGCGACTCGAGGCGGTGCGTCGCGAGATCCTGGCCCGGCCGCGCGATGCCGAGCAGCTGCGCGCCGAAGTCGTGGCGATGCGCAAGCGCATGCACGAGGGCCATCCGAACCGCAGCGGGCTCTTCGACCTCAAGCACGATGCCGGCGGCATGGTCGACATCGAGTTCATCGTCCAGTACCTGGTGCTGCGCCACGCGGCGGAGCACCCGGCCCTGCTCGACAACGCCGGCAACATCGCGCTGCTGGGCCGCGCGGCCGATGCCGGCCTGCTCGAGGCGCAGCGCGCCCGGCGCCTGGCCGACGCCTACCGCCGCTACCGCGCCCTGCAGCATGCCGTGCGGCTCGACGGGCTCCAGTATGCCCGCGTCGACCCGGGCGAAGTCGAGGCGGAAGTGACGGCCGTCACCGACGCCTGGGCGGCGATCTTCGACTGAGCCCCGCAGCCCTTGGCGGTTTCGATAGAATCCCGGAATCGAGGCCGAATGCCCCAGCGGGCACACCGGCGGCGTCGGGTCCCGGCCGCTACCGGGTATTGCCCTGTCTGGAGAAACTCATGTCGATGTCCGATCGCGACGGACTGATCTGGTTCAACGGCCGCATGGTCGACTGGCGCGACGCCAATATCCACGTGCTCACCCATAGCCTGCACTACGGCATGGGCATCTTCGAGGGCGTCAGGGCCTACAAGACCGACGCCGGCACCGCGATCTTCCGGCTCGACGCCCATACCCGCCGCTTCACCAACTCGGCCAAGATCCTGCAGATCGAGCTTCCCTACCCGGCCGAGCAGCTCGCCGAGGCCCAGAAGGCCGTCGTGCGCGAGAACAAGCTCGAGAGCTGCTACCTGCGGCCGCTCGCCTGGTTCGGCGACGAGAAGCTCGGGGTTTCCCCCGTCGGCAACACCGTCCACGTCATGATCGCCGCCTGGCCCTGGGGCGCCTACCTCGGCGAAGAAGGCATCACCAAGGGCATCCGGGTCAAGACGTCCTCCTACACCCGCCACCACGTCAACATCTCGCTGGTGCGGGCAAAGGCGAGCGGCTACTACCTGAACTCGATCCTGGCCAACCGCGAGGTCACCTCGGTCGGCTACGACGAAGCCCTGCTGCTCGACACCGAGGGCTATGTGTCCGAAGGCGCCGGCGAGAACGTCTTCATCGTGCGCGCGGGCCGGCTCTACACGCCCGACCTCGCCAGCTGCCTCGATGGCATCACGCGCGATTCGGTCATCACCATGGCCCGCGACCTCGGCATCGAAGTGATCGAGAAGCGCATCACCCGCGACGAGATGTATGTCGCCGACGAAGCCTTCTTCACCGGCACGGCGGCGGAGATCACCCCCATCCGCGAACTCGACGACCGCCCGATCGGGGAAGGCCGGCGCGGCCCGATGACCGAGAAGCTGCAGTCGCTCTTCTTCGACATCGTGGCCGGGCGCAACGAACGCTATCGCCACTGGCTCATGCCGGTCTGACGCAAGCAAGCCTACGGAACGAACGCAATGTCCAGCGAAAAGACCGTCGAGACGGCCATCCCGGTGGTCCTGCTCGACGCCGACGACCTGCCCGCCCACTGCCCGAATCCCAAGATGCCGCTATGGAGCGCCCATCCGCGGGTCTACATCGAGGTTACCCATGATGGCGAAGGGCAATGCCCGTACTGCGGTACCGTCTATGCGCTG
>DAIMFM010000060.1:0-5401 GCA_036724585.1 Burkholderiaceae bacterium
CGCGTCAGTGGAAGCCGAGGACGTGGGGCACCCACGTCGAGAGCCCCGGAAAGACCGTCAGCAGCGCCAGCACCACCGCGTGCGCCAGCAGGAACGGCGGCAGCTGGCGCACCAGCGCCGTCATCCGGACGTCGACGGTCACCGAGGTGATGAACAGCAGGCCGCCCACCGGCGGCGTGATCATCCCCAGCGTCAGGTTCACGATGACGACGATCGCGAAATGCAGCGGGTCGATGCCCAGCGTCGCGGCGATCGGCGCCAGGATGGGGACGAGGATCATCACGCCCGGCAGGGGCTCCAGGAAGATCCCGAAGATCAGCAGCAGCAGGTTGACCGCGAGCAGGAAGGCGATCGGCGAGAGATTCCAGCCGATGAGGGTCTCGGCCATGGTCTGCGGCACGCGCTCGACGGTGAGCACCCAGGCGAAGGCGGCCGATGCGCTCACGATCAGCAGCACGGCGGCGGTGAGCAGCGCGGAGCGCGAGAGGATGCCCGGCAGCGCGCCCCAGCGCAGGCTGCGGTAGATCCACTTCCCGCAGGCAAAGGCATAGAAGACCGCCACGACGGAGGCTTCCGTGGGCGTGAAGACGCCGAAGCGGATTCCCACCAGGATCACCACGATGAGGAACAGCGCCGGCAGGGCCTTCCAGGTATTGGCCAGCATCTCGCGCAGCGGCGGCATGGTGCCCGCGGCGCGGTAGTCCCGCCGGCGCGATACCCACCAGTTGGTCGCCGCCATCGCCAGGGCGATCATCGCGCCGGGGACGAAGCCGGCCATGAAGAGCGCGCCGACCGACACCGTCTCGTCCTGCAGCGCGTAGATGATCATGATGATCGAGGGCGGGATCACCGGCCCGATGATCGCGGTGCTGGCGGTCAGCGCGGCAGCGTAGTCCCGGTCGTAGCCCGCCTTCTCCATCATCCGGGACATCATGGCGCCGGGCCCGGCGACATCGGCCATCGCCGACCCCGAGACGCCCGAGAACAAGGTCAGGGACAGGATGTTCGCGTAGCCCAGGCCGCCGCGAAGATGGCTCACGAACTGGGCCGCGAAGCGCAGCAGCACCACGGTGAGCGCGCCGCCGCTCATCAGTTCCGCCGCCAGGATGAAGAATGGCACCGCCATCAGCGGAAAGCTGTCGATGCCCGTGAACATCTGCTTGAGGACCACGATCTGCGGATAGCGGCCGTCGAGCAGCACCGCGATGGACGTCGCCAGGGCGAGCGCGAAGGCGATCGGCATGCCCAGCGCGAACAGCAGCAGCAGGACCAGGAACAGGGTCAGCGCCATGGCCGCGGCCGCGTGTCCGGCGGCATGTTCAGAGGCTCGCCGCCGTCTCGGCGTCGATCTCGGTCGATTCCCTCATCCGGCGCTCGAACACGTAGCGTCGCGCCACCAGCAGCAGGTGTATCGCGAGCAGGCCGAAGCCGATCGGGATGGCCATGTAGACCCATGCGAACGAGATTCCCGTCGCGGCCGTGGTCTGGAAGCGCATGACGCTGGTGTACGTCACGCCATGCCAGGCCATCACGCCGAAGAAGCCGAGCAGCACCACGACGAGCAGGCCGCGCAAGGCGCGGCCCAGGGGATCCGGCAGGACGTCGTGCAGGTTCTCGATGGCGATATGGCCGCCGAATCGCAGGACCTGCCCGGCGCCGAGGAAGGTCAGCCAGACCATCAGGTACCTGGCGACCTCCTCGGCCCAGACCAGCGAATCATTGGTCAGGTAGCGCAGGGTGACGTTGGCGAAGACGATGCACGCCATCGCCGCGAGCAGGAGGATCAGCGCCCAGCGATTGAGGGCGACGAAGGCGCGCTCGACGGCTTCCATGCGACCGGGAGGCCTGGCCTACTTCGCGTTGGCGATGCCGTCGATCAGCGCCTTGCCGTAGCGGCTCTCGTACTGCTCGTAGGCCGGCGCGAGCGCCTCCTGGAATGCCGCCTTGGCGGCATCGTCGAGCACGACCACCTCCATGCCCGCGGCCTTGACGCCCTCGACGCCCTTGCGCTCGACGTCGTCCACGAAGGCGCGCATGGCGACCACGCCAGCCCGGGCGCCTTCGGCCAGGGCGTTCTTTCCTTCGTCGTCGAGGCTGTTCCAGAGCCTGGGCGACACCATCAGCGCCGCCGGGGAATAGACATGGCCGGTGAGCGTCAGGTAATCCTGCACCTCGGCCAGCTTGGCCGAGACGATCACCGACATCGGGTTCTCCTGGCCATCGATCGTCCCCTGCTGGAGGGCGCCGATCACCTCCGGCCAGGCCATCGGGGTCGGCGCGGCGCCGAGCGTCTTGAAGGCCGTGATGTGGACCGGATTCTCCATCGTGCGGATCTTCAGGCCCTTCATGTCCGCCGGCGCCTTCACCGGACGGCGGCTATTGGTCAGGTGGCGAAAGCCCTGCTCGCCCCATGCGAGCGCGATGAGGTTGCGTGCGGGGAACTTCGCGAGCAGGTCCTGCCCGATCTTGCCGTCCAGGACCGAGCGCGCGTGCGCGAGGTCGCGGAACAGGAAGGGAATGTCGGTGACGCCGACCTCCGGAACGAAATTGCTGAGCGTGCCGCTCGAGACGATGACGGCCTCGATCGTGCCGAGCTGGAGGCCCTCGACGGTCTCGCGCTCGCCGCCGAGCGCGCTCGAGGGGAAGTGCTTGAAGACCAGCTTGCCCTTGCTGAGCCTTTCCGTCGTCTCCGCCCAGGCCGCGGCGCCCGCGCCGTAGTGGGAATTGACGGCCAGCGCGTACGCCAGCTTGACCTCGGTCTGCGCTTGGGCGGCGCCCGTGAAGGCGACGGCGGTGAGGAACGCGGCGGCGAGCGTCGGAAGCCTGGAGGCGAGCAGCATGGGAATCTCCTCGGGATGTCGATCGCGACGGCCAGCCGCAGGTGCCATGGCGCCCCGCCACCGGTCGCGCGGCGGATTATGCCATGGCGCCCCTCAGTCGGTCGTGACGATTCCCTTCGCGGTACCGGCGGGCGCATCCTGCGCCGACGAGCCGCGCCCGAGGTCGACCTGCGGCGCCTGGCGCAGCACCTCGTCGATCGTGGTCATGCCCTGGGCGATCCGGTTGGCGCCCGAGACCCGCATCGGCCGCATGCCATGGCGCAGCGCATGCCGGCGGATCGCCTGGAGCGGCGCCCCTTCCGCGATGAGCTGCTGCATCGGGTCGTCGACCTGGAGGAGTTCGTACAGGCCCAGCCGGCCGCGATAGCCGGTCATGCGGCATTCGAGGCAGCCGACCGGGCGATGGATGCGCCGTGGCGCGGGCGCGCGGAAGGGCCGGATCATGCCGTGCCAGCGCTCCACCGGCACCTCCTCGGTGGGCTCCTTGCAGGACGGGCACAGGCGGCGCACCAGCCGCTGCGCCAGCACCCCGATGAGGGTGGCGGCGAGCAGGTAGGAAGGCACCCCGAGGTCGATCATGCGGGTCACCGCGGAGGGCGCGTCGTTGGTGTGGAGCGTGGCGAGCACCAGATGGCCGGTGAGCGCGGCCTGGATCGCCATCTCGGCCGTTTCCAGGTCGCGGATCTCGCCGATCATGATGATGTCCGGGTCCTGGCGCATGAGCGCCCTCACCCCGTCGGCGAAACCGAGATCGATCCCCGGCTGGACCTGCATCTGGTTGAAGCTCGCCTCGACCATCTCGATCGGGTCCTCGACGGTACAGACATTGACTTCGTCGGTCGCGAGCTGCTTGAGCGTCGTGTAGAGCGTGGTCGTCTTGCCCGAGCCGGTCGGCCCGGTGACGAGGATGATCCCGTTGGGCCGGGACGCCATCGCCTGCCAGGCACCGAGCTCCTCGGGCAGGAAGCCGAGCGCATCGAAATCGAGGACGAGGACATCCGGATCGAAGATCCGCATCACGAGCTTCTCGCCGAATGCGGTGGGTAGCGTGGCCAGCCGCAGCTCGATCTCCTTGCCGTCGACGGCCCGGGTCTTGATCCGGCCGTCCTGCGGCCGGCGCTTCTCGATCACGTCCATCCGCCCCAGCAGCTTGATCCGGCTCGTCATCGCGGCCAGTACCGCCGCCGGCACCTGGTAGACGTTGTGCATCACGCCGTCGATCCGGAACCGCACCACGCCGAGCTCGCGGCGCGGCTCGAGATGGATGTCGCTGGCGCGCTGCTCGAAGGCGTATTGCCAGAGCCAGTCCACGATGGTGACGATGTGCTGGTCGTTGGCATCGAGATTGCGGCCCGAGCGGCCGAGTTCGACGAGCTGCTCGAAGTTCTCCTGGCGGGCCGCCCGGCCATTGCGCCCCGCGTCGCGGACCGAGCGCGCGAGCGTGAAGAACTCGACGATGTATCGCTTCAGCGCGTTCGGATCGGCCAGCACCATCCGGACCTGCTTGCGCAGCACCTGGCCGAGCTCGCCGACCCAGTCGGTGATGAAGGGTTCCGCCGTGGCGATCGTCACCGAGTTGCCGTCGACGCCTATCGGCAGGATCCGGAATCGGGTGGCGTACTGGCTCGACATGACCTCCGAGACGCGGGCGACATCGACCTTCAGCGGATCGATATGGACGTACTCCATGTCCAGTCGCGCAGCCAGCCACTTGCCCAGCGTGTCGATGTCGAGCGGCGCTCCCGCCGGCGTGCGCAGGCGACGTTGCGCGAGCGACGCCAGCGCGGGCTGCTCGACGCTGGAGATCCCGTCATAGCGCAGGACCGCGCGGGCGTCCTCCTCGGACAGCAGGCCGTCGCCGAGCAGCGCCGGGACCAGGTCGCGCAACTGGAGGCGCTGGCCCGGACGGCCGATCGCATCCGCCACGGCCCCCTTGCCCCGGGGCCCATGGCGTGGAATCGCTTCTGTCTGGCTGGATTTCATCGGATGGGGCCTTCTTTCGCGGGACCCACCCTAGCAGCTGCACCGCGTCGGGACACCCCGCGGCGGACGAACGGCATTCGGCGGCCTACCGGGTACGGACGGGGTGCGGACGGAGTACGGGACAGGTAACGGAATGCGCCCCGCCCGGTCGCGGGCACCGGCACTGCCGGCGGCCTCAGATGGACAGCCCGTCGGCTCCTTTCGGGCTGCGGTCGCGCAAGGCGTTCACCCATCCCGTGGCCCGCAGCGGCTGGCTCTCCTCGATTGCCGCCGCCCGCTCGTAGAGCGCCCGCCACGAAAGCCGCCGTTGCGGCCCGCTGAACGCGAGCGCGATGACGTTGCCCGCATCGACCGGCGGCAGCAGCTTGACCCGCCCCTCGAAGACGGCCTCGAGCTCGGCGACATGGCTGTCGAGCGAGGCATGCATGCCGAAGAGGTTGACGACCAGCACTCCCGGCTCGGCGAGCGCCCGCCGGCAGGCGGCATAGAAGTCCCGGCCGCCGAGGACGGGCCCGTCCGCCGCGGCGTCGTAGGCATCGACCTGGATCACCGCGAAGCGGCCACGATTGCCGGGATGC
>DAIMFM010000060.1:5411-12293 GCA_036724585.1 Burkholderiaceae bacterium
GACGTATTGCGCGCCGTCGCCCATCACGAGCTCCAGGCGGTCGTCCTCGGGCGGCAAGCCGAACTGCTGGCGGGCGACCGCGACCACGGCCGGCTCGATCTCGACCACCACGACCCGCGCCAGCGGCAGCCGCTTCCAGGCGTACTTCGCAAGGCTCGCCGCCCCGAGGCCGATCTGCAGTATCTCGCCCGCCGGCTCGGCAAACAGCTGCCAGGCCATCATGTGGCGCAGGTAGTCGAGCTCGATGTCCCAGGGGCGGCGCAGGCGCATCGCACCCTGCACCCAGACGGTACCGAAGTGCAGGTAGCGGACGCCGCGCTCGTCGGAAACCGCGATCTCCGGCCCCGTCGCGCGGGCCCCGCGCCGGCCGCCGAGGTTCATTCCTGCCCCATCAGCATCCGGTTGACCCGGCGCACGAAGCCGGCGGGATCCTCGAGCTGTCCGCCCTCGGCCAGCAGGGCCTGTTCGTAGAGAAGCATCGCCCAGTCGTCGACCTTGGCGTCGTCGGCCTCGATCCGCGCGACCAGGGCATGCCCGGGATTGATCTCGAGGATCGGCTTGCGCTGCGGGGCGTTCTGGCCGGCCTGCTTGAGCAGGCGCTCGAGGTGGGCGCTGATGTCGCCCTCGTCCGAAACGAGGCAGGAGGCCGACTCGGTCAGGCGTCGGGTGACGCGCACATCCTTGACCCGGTCACCGAGGGCCTCGCGCAGTTTCGCGACCAGGTCCTTGTGCGCTTCGGCGCTGCGATCGGCCTCCTCCTTCTCGGCCTCGTCGGCCAGGCCGTCCAGCTGCAGGTCGCCGCGGGCGACCGATACGAGCGCCTTGCCGTCGAACTCGCCCAGGAAGCCGAGCATCCATTCGTCGACCCGGTCGACGAGCAGCAGGACCTCGATGCCCTTGCGCCGGAACAGCTCGAGGTGGGGACTGCTGCGGGCGGCGGCCAGCGATTCCGCCGTCAGGTAGTAGATCTTCTCCTGGCCCTCCTTCATGCGCCCGACGTAGTCGGCGAGCGAGACGGTCTGGGCGTCGCCCTCGGACGTCGTGCTGGCAAAGCGCAGCAGCGGCAGCAGGCGGTCCCGGTTGCCGAAGTCCTCGCCGACGCCTTCCTTGAGCACCTGGCCGAACTCGGACCAGAACTCCCGGTACGTCTCGGGCTTGTCGGAGGCGAGTTCGTCGAGCATGCCCAGGACCCGGCGGATATTGCCCTCGCGGATCGCCTTGACGTCCCGGGATTCCTGGAGGATCTCGCGCGAGACGTTGAGCGGGAGGTCCGCGGAGTCGATCACGCCGCGCACGAAGCGCAGGTAGGCGGGCAGCAGCTGCTGCGCGTCGTCCATGATGAACACCCGGCGCACGTACAGCTTGATGCCGTGGCGGTGTTCGCGGTCCCAGATGTCATAGGGAGCCCGGGCCGGGATGAACAGCAGCTGGGTGTATTCGGTGCGGCCCTCGACGCGATTGTGGCTCCAGGCGAGCGGGTCGGCTCCGTCGTGGCCGAGGTTGCGATAGAAGGCCTTGTAGTCCTCGTCGCTGAGCTCGGATTTCGGCCTCGACCAGAGCGCGCTCGCCTGGTTGACAGTCTCCCATTCGTCGCCGGCGGCGTCCGCGCCCTTCTCCGCGGCACCTTCCTTGCGCATCAGGATCGGCAGCGACACATGGTCCGAGTACTTGCGCACGATGGCGCGCAGCCGCCAGCCATCGAGCAAAGCATCGATGGATTCGCCGTCGGCGTCCGCCTCGGCCGGGCGCAGGTGCAGGACGACCTCGGTGCCGCGTTGCGGTCGCTCCACCGATTCCACCGTGAACTCGCCGCTGCCGTCGGATTCCCAGCGCACGCCCGCCTCGGCGGGCATCCCCGCCCGCCGGCTCAGCACCACGACCCGTTCGGCGACGATGAAGGCCGAGTAGAAGCCCACCCCGAACTGGCCGATCAGCTGCGCGTCGCGCGCCTGGTCGCCCGAGAGCTGGCCGAAGAACTCCCGCGTGCCGGAACGCGCGATGGTGCCGAGGTTCGAGACCGCCTCGTCGCGACTCATCCCTATGCCGTTGTCGATCACGCGGATGGTCCGGGCATCGCGGTCGTACTCGATCCGGATCGCGAGTTCGGCATCGTCCTCGAACAAGCCGGGCGAATCGAGCGCCTCGAAGCGCAGCTTGTCGCAGGCATCGGACGCGTTGGAAACCAGCTCCCGCAGGAAGATCTCGCGATTACCGTACAGCGAGTGGATCATCAGATGCAGGAGCTGCCGCACTTCGGTCTGGAAACCGAGCGTCTGCTTCTCGGCCGGATTCGATTGCCCGCCCGCCTTCGGAGTGTCGGTCATCGGCTGGAGTACCTCGAGTCTTTCGTGATTGGACGATTGTGGGCGCAACCGGTGCGCGCCGCCGTGGCGCCCAGATGGCGGCGCGCCATGGCCTTTTCAAGCCCCGCTGCTCGAGCCCCGCGTGAAGCGGCGCGCGTGAAGCGGCGCGCACCGACCGCCCGCCCGGGACCCGCTTGGGCGGGCGCCCCGGGGCTCAGCCGAGCGGCTGGAAATGCGCCTCGACCAGCTCCGGGCCGACCCCCTCGAAGCGGTCCGGCGACCATGCGGGGCGCCGGTCCTTTTCGATGAGCAATGCGCGCACCCCTTCGGGGAAGTCGTGGCGACGCTGGTACTGGCGCGCCAGCACCAGGTCGAGATCGAGCACCTCGCGCAGGGACAGGTGCCGGCATCGCTGCAGGTAGGCCCAGGTGACGTGCGCCGCGGTCGGCGAGCCCCCGGCCAGGCTCTCGGCGGGACGCTTGAAGTAGTCGTCCTCGCGCGCGGCGGCCGACAGGGCGTCGCGTGCCGCAATCACGTCGGGTTGCTGCCCGATGAAGCGGATCGCATCGAAGTACTGCTTGAGGCTCGACGCGGGCAGGCCCGCATGATGGCGTTGGTGGTGCGATGCGAGCAGCCGGGTGACCGCCGCGAAGTCCTCCGCCCCACCCTGCCAGTCGATGCCGGCGAGCTCGTCGAACAGGGCGTCGCGGCCGTCGAGCGGGACGAAGAAGTCGGCGAGGCCGGCGAAGAGGGCATCCGCCTCGTTGATCGTCAGGCCGGTGAGCGCCATCAGGGCGCCGGTGCCGCCGGGCGTGCGATTGAGGAACCAGCCGCCGCCCACGTCCGGGAACAGCCCGATGTGGATCTCGGGCATCGCGATCCGCGAGCCGGCGGCGACGACCCGGTGGCTCGCGCCGACCGACAGGCCGACCCCGCCGCCCATGTTGATGCCATGCGAATACGAGACGAGCGGCTTCGGGAAGGTATGCAGCAGGAAGTCGAGCTCGTACTCGACCGTGAAGAAGGCATCGCCGTAGACGAATCGATCGGGCCGGCCGCCGCGGACCTGGCGGATGACCTCGGCGACGTCGCCGCCCGCGCAGAAGCCCTTCTCTCCCTCCCCGGCGAGCACCACGGCCGCGACGGACTCGTCCGACGCCCAGGCACGCAGCTGCGAGAGCATGGATTCGCACATGGCAAGGTTGAGGGCATTGACCTGGCGCGGACGGTTCAGGAAGGCGAAGCCGATGCGCCGGCCGTTGCGCGCCTCGCGCAGTTCGTAGCGCATCGGCGCTTCGGTGGCGGCGGGCTCGGGGGTAGTCATCGTTCGGGCTCCTTGCGTGGTTCCAGTTCTCGGGTCTCGCCATGGCGCAGCAACTCGAACTCGCCGGGCGGGATTCCCTGGGTTTCGAGCGCCCGCGCCAGGGCGGCGATCGGTGCATCGAGCGACTCGTCGGTGAGCTCGAAGGAGCCCCAGTGGATGCCGATCGAGTAGCGCGCCCCGACGTCGCGGTGGATCTGTACCGCTTCGGCCGGATCGACATGATAGTCGGCCATGAACCAGCGCGGCTCGTAGGCGCCGACCGGGATAAGCGCGAGGTCGAAACCGCCGAAGCGACGACCGATCTCGATGAAATCCTCCGAATAACCGGTATCTCCGGCGAAATACGCGGACAGGTCCTGGCTTTCGAAGACCCATCCGCCCCAGAGCGTGCGGTTCCGGTCGAAGAGCGTCCGGGCGCTCCAGTGATGGGCCGGTACGAAGCTCGCGACAACGCCGTCGATCCGGGTGGATTGCCACCAGTCGAATGCGCGCACACGCTCGATGCCCTGGTCATGGAACCAGGACAGGAGCCCTAGCGGAACCAGGAATTCGGGCGGGTCGTCACGGGCGGCAAGCGCCACGACGCTGTCGCGGTCGAGATGGTCGTAGTGGCTGTGCGATATCACCACGATGTCGATCGGCGGCAGCTCCTCGATCGTGATCGGCAGCGGCACCTTGCGCCGCGGGCCGAGCCACTGCACGCTGAAGGCGCGTTCGGAGAACTGCGGATCGGTGAGGATGTTCTTGCCGCCCATCTGCAGCAGCACGGTCGCATGCCCGATCCAGGTCACGGTCGGCGCGCCCCGTTCCGCCCGCGGACGCGTGGGTGCCGGCTCCGCCAGCTCGAATCCGGCATAGCCGTCGGCGAGCGCAGGTGGCCTGGGCAGGCCGTCGCGCCAGCGTTGCCATGTCCACGACAGCAGGTCCGTGAAGGGCTTGTCGTTGCGGCTGCCGTCGGAATTGACGAAGCCGTCGGCGCGGTGATGCGACTTGCCGGGATCGAAGTGCGGGTTGCGCCAGCTGCAGCCCGCCAGGGCCAGCGCCAGCAACATTGCCGGCAGGATGCCCGCCGCCGCGACCCGCATTCGCCGGTGACGGCGCCTAGGCATCCGCACGTGGCAGCATCAGCCGGACGTCCTTGATCCGGGGTTCCAGGAAGCGGCCCTTGCGGGCGCGGCTGCCCCGCCAGGCATCGAGCGCGACCGCGCCGAAGGAACGCTCGACCGGCCTGCCGCCACGGCCGATGCCTCGGGCGATGACGCCCTCGCGCCCGTACACGATGGCCTGGGCGAATACGTCGCGGGCCTCGAGCCCCATCAGGATGACGCCGCGACCGCCCTTGCGCAGGATCTTGAGCTCGTCGAGCCCGATGACCAGCGCCTTGCCTTCGCCGGACATGCACAGCACGCGGTCGTGGCCGGGACGGAACACGGCGGGGCGGGTCGGCTCGTCGTCCGGCCCGAGCGTGAGGAAGGACTTGCCCTGGCGGGTGCGGCCCATGAGGTCGCCGGCCTGGCAGATCAGTCCGTTGCCGCCGCGAGTCGCAAGCAGCACCCCGTCCTCGGCCCTCGCGGCAAAGGCGTAGGCGACCCGGCTGCCGGGCTCGAGCTCGACCAGGCTGGTCAGCGGCACACCGTCGCCACGGGCGGACGGCAGTTGCGAGACGCTGCACGAGTAGACCCGGCCGTTGGTGGCCAGCACGAAGAGGTTGTCGCTCTCGCGGACCTCGAAGGCGTCGTCGAAGCGATCCCCGGACTTGAAGCCGAACTGGCTCCAGTCGTGGCCATGCCCCTGGCGGGCCCGCACCCAGCCCTTGTCGGACACGATCACGGTGACCGGGTCGTCCGAGACCCGGAGCTCCACCGTGGTGCGCTCTGCCGCCTCGACGAGCGTACGCCGGTCGTCGCCATAGGCCTTGGCGTCCGCCTCGATCTCGCGGATGACCGCCCGCTTGAGGGCCGCTGGGCTGTCGAGCAGCTTCTGCAGTTCGGCGCGCTCGGTGGCGAGCTTCGCAAGCTCCTGTTCGATCCGGATGGCCTCGAGCCGGGCGAGCTGGCGCAACCGGATCTCGAGGATGTCCTCGGCCTGGCGGTCGGTGAGCGAGAAGCGCTCCACGAGCGCCGGCCTGGGCTCGTCCGACTCGCGGATGATGCGGATCACCTCGTCGATGTTGAGCAGAACGAGCTGCCGCCCTTCCAGGATGTGGATCCTGTCGTCGACCTTGCCCAGGCGATGGCGGCTGCGGCGCGTGACGGTGGAGAGACGGAACTCGCCCCATTCCACGAGGATCTCCGCCAGGCCCTTCTGGCGGGGCCGGCCGTCGATGCCGATCATCACGAGGTTGATGGCGACGTTGCTCTCGAGGCTGGTGTGCGCCAGCAGCACATTGACCAGGTCCTGCTGGTCGACCCGGCTGCTGCGCGGCTCGAACACCAGTCGCACGGCGGCCTCCTTGCCGGCCTCGTCGCGCACCGCATCCAGCACCCCGAGGACGGTCTGGCGCAGCTGCTGCTGCTCGGCGGTGACCGCCTTGCGGTTCGCGCGCACCTTGGGATTGGTCAGCTCCTCGACCTCCTCGAGGACCTTCTGCGCGGACACGCCGTGCGGCAGTTCGTCGATGACGAGCTGCCACTGCCCGCGGGCAAGCTCCTCGATTCGGTAGCGCGCCCGCAGCTTGATCGAGCCGCGGCCGCCCCGGTAGATGGCGGCGATGTCCTCCGGCGGCGAGATGATCTGTCCGCCGCCCGGGAAGTCGGGCGCCGGCAGGTGCCCGAGGAGTTCCTCGACGCCGATCTTCGGGTTGCGCAGCGCCGCCACCGCCGCGGCGGCGACTTCACGCAGGTTGTGCGGCGGGATCTCGGTGGCCATGCAGACGGCGATGCCCGAAGCGCCGTTGAGCAGCACCATGGGCAGGCGCGCCGGCAGGAGCGCAGGCTCTTCGAAGGCGCCGTCGTAGTTCGGGATGAAGTCGACCGTTCCCTGGTCGATCTCGTCGAGCAGGAGCGCCGCATGCCGGGTCAGGCGCGCCTCGGTGTAGCGCATGGCGGCGGCGCCGTCGCCGTCGCGCGAGCCGAAGTTCCCCTGGCCATCGATGAGCGGATAGCGCAGGGAGAAGTCCTGCGCCATCCGAACCATTGCGTCGTAGGCGGCGGTATCGCCATGGGGATGGAACTTGCCGAGGACATCGCCCACCACGCGCGCGCTCTTGACCGGCTTGGCCCCGGGTCCGAGCCCCATCTCGTGCATCGCGAAGAG
>DAIMFM010000060.1:12303-13532 GCA_036724585.1 Burkholderiaceae bacterium
CACACGCCGATGCACGGGTTTCAGACCATCGCGGACATCGGGCAGCGCCCGGCCGCGCACCACGGAGATCGCGTAGTCGAGGTAGGCGCGCTCCGCATAGTCGGCCAGCGTGATCGACTCGTCGTCGCCCGCCGTGCCCTGTTCGAAAAGATCCGTCGTCTCGTTCATCGCTGGTCTCGCCTGCTCAGACGTCGAGCGCGGCCTCGTTGCCGTGCTCCTCGAGCCAGTTGCGGCGCGCCGACGCCTCGCCCTTGCCCATCAGCATCGTGAACCGTGCCGTGGTCCCGGCCGCGTCGACGTCGCCCAGGCGCACCGGCAGCAGCCGGCGGGTGTCGGGATTCATGGTGGTCTCCCACAATTGCTCCGCGCTCATCTCGCCCAGTCCCTTGAAGCGCGAGATCGACCAGCTGCCCTCGCGCACTCCGTCCTTGCGCAGCTTGTCCTCGACATGCTGCAGCTCCGCCTCGTCCAGGCAATAGAGCTTGCGCATGGGACGCTTGCCCTGGGGCGGCACGTCCACCCGGAACAGCGGGGGGCGCGCGACGTACACATGGCCGGCTTCAACCAGGGCCCGGAAGTGCCGGAAGAACAGCGTCAGGAGGAGCACCTGGATGTGCGAGCCGTCGACATCGGCGTCCGAGAGGATGCAGATCTTGCCGTAGCGCAGGCCCGACAGGTCGGGGGTCGCGCCCGGCGCATGGGGGTCGATCCCGATCGCGACCGCGATGTCGTGGATCTCGTTGTTGGCGAACAGGCGGTCGCGCTCGGTTTCCCAGCTGTTGAGGACCTTGCCGCGCAGGGGCAGGATCGCCTGGAACTCCTTGACCCGACCCATCTTGGCCGATCCGCCCGCGGAATCGCCCTCGACCAGGAAGAGCTCGGCGAGCCGCTTGCCGAAATCCACGTTCTCGTTGAGCCAGAGCTCGAGCTGCGAGCGCACCATCGACGACACCAGCCGGACGCCGTCACGCGAAGTGAGGCGCTCCTTGGTCTGGCCCTGGAACTGCGGATCGAGCACCTTCGCCGAGAGCACGAAGCTCGCGCGCGCAAAGACGTCTTCCGGCAGCAGCCGGATCCCCTTCGGCATGAGCCCGTGGAGCTCGACGAAGGCCTTGATCGCGCCGAACAGGCCCTCGCGCAGTCCCGATTCGTGCGTCCCGCCGGCGGTGGTCGGGATCAGGTTGACGTAGGACTCGCGCACCAGGGGGCCTTCCTCGGTCCAGACGACC
>DAIMFM010000061.1:0-4912 GCA_036724585.1 Burkholderiaceae bacterium
GCGCTGCTGGGGCTCGCGCTCGGCGCGGGCCCGGCGCTGGCGCAGTTCGAGGACCCCACCGTGGGGCCGATCATGGACGTCCCCGAGGAGAAGGCCGGACCGCTCGGGATGCCGTCGGACATTCCGCCGGTCTCGACCGGTTCCGACCTGGTCGCCTACCGGCCCGACGGCGCCGGCACGCGGCAGCACTGGCTCGATCGCCGCAGCGTCGTGATCGCGGCGCCCTATGTGCGCGCCACCATCGTCGTCGAGTCCTCCAGCGGCGCCCGCACGGTGTCGCACTACGGTTTCGACTGCTCCAGCAGGTCGGTCGCGCTGCTCGCCATGGGCGGGCGCGACGGCAGCTGGCGCGAGGTCGACTCGGTCACATGGCGCTCGCTCACCCACGGCCGGCGCAACACCCCCTACCTGAGCGCCGTGTACGAGGCGGCCTGCGAAGGCGGCGGCCCGACCCGCAGCGTGGACCTGATGGTCGATCGGCTGGGACGCCCCCGCATGTACAGCCCCTACTGAGGCTGTCCGGCGCGCCTAGACGACGGGCGTGAGCAGGGGCCGCCCGGCGAACCAGGCGGCGACGTTGTCGAGCACGAGCTGTCCCATCGCACTGCGCGTCTCGTTGGTGCCGCTTGCCGCTTGCGGCGCTTGCACCACCTAATCCTGCCCTATGTGCGCCTCGGGGACGCGGGGCTCGGCGGCTAAGACGTCCTGCCCCGCGCCGCCGAGGCGGCCGTCGACCAGGGCCTCGACGAGCGCCGGCTCGTCGACCACCGAGCCGCGCGCGATGTTCACGAACACACCTTGCGGGCCGAGCGCCTGGATCACTTCGCGCGAGATGATGCCCCGGGTGGCCGGGCCGCCCGGGCAGGCGGCGACGAGCACGTCGGCCCAGGCCGCGAGTTCGCGCAGGTCGGCATGCAGCGGCCAGGCCACGCCTTCCTTGGAGCGCGGCCCATGCCAGGCGATCGAACAGCCGAAGGCCTCGCAGCGCTCGGCGATCGCCATGCCGATCCGGCCCAGCCCGACGATGCCCACCCGCTTGCGCGCCAGCGAGGTGGTGAGCGGCATCGGCCCCGACAGCCAGCGGCCCTCGCGGACATGGCGGTCGCCGACGACGATCCGGCGCATCGTCGCGAGCAGCAGGGCCATCGCCATGTCGGCGACGTCCTCGGTGAGCACGTCGGGGGTGTTGGTCACGCGGATGCCGCGCTCGCGACAGGCCTCCAGGTCGCCCACGTCGACGCCGACGCCGAAACACGCCACCAGGCGCAGCTTCGGCAGCGCCGCGATGGTCGCCGCATCGATGCCGTGCGGACTGAACGTGACCACCACCTCCGCGCGGTCGGCCACGTCGGCGAGCGAAGCCTGGCCGGGCGCGCCCTGCCAGAGATTGCGGCAGTCGTAGGTGGCATGCAGCTCGTCCAGCGTGGGCTGGTGCAGCGGGGTGAGGATCGGGACCAGGGGACGCTCGTTGCCAGTACTCATCTTTTCTCCTCGATTCACCGATCGCGCACGATCCCGGGCTTCTCGCGGCCCGGCCTGCCGTATCGAACCGGTTTCACCGTCTCCTCCGTGGAATCCTGCAGGCGACCGGGCCTGCGGCGCCGCGCCGCGTGGCGGCGGGCTCATCGCAGGCGGGCTCATCGCATTCTAGCGGCTCGCGTCGTCGGGGCGGCCGGCGTCGAACTGCATGGCCGCGAGCCGGGCATAGAGTCCGCCCGCCGCGACCAGCTCGGCATGCGAACCCGACTCCACGAGGCGGCCGCCATCGAGCACCAGGATGCGATCGGCATGCATCACCGTGGCAAGGCGATGCGCGATGACGAGGGTGGTGCGCGCCTGCATCGCGTCGGCCAGCGCCGCCTGGACGGCGCGCTCGCTCTCGGCGTCGAGCGCGCTGGTCGCCTCGTCGAGCAGCAGCAGCGGGGGATTCTTGAGCAGCGCACGGGCGATCGAGATGCGCTGGCGCTGCCCGCCCGAGAGCCGCACGCCGCGCTCCCCGAGCGCGGTCCCGTAGCCGTCGGGAAGCCGCTCGATGAATTCGTGGGCATGGGCGGCGCGAGCGGCGGCGACCACCTCGGCGTCGCTCGCATCGAGCCGGCCGTAGCGGATGTTCTCCATCGCATCGACGGAGAACACGGCGCTGTCCTGCGACACGAAGCCGATGGATTCGCGCAGGGACTCGAGCGTGAGCTCGCGCAGGTCGATCCCGTCGAGGCGGATGCGGCCGGCCGAGGGATCATGGAAGCGCAGCAACAGCTGGAAGAGCGTCGTCTTGCCCGCGCCGGATGGCCCGACGATCGCCACCGTCTCGCCGCGCTCGACCCGGAAGGAGACTTCCGCCAGCGCCGGATCGTCGGGCCGCGAGGGATAGGCGAAGCCGAGCGCCTCGACGTCGACCGTGATGCCCGGATCCCCGGCCGGGCGCACGGGCGGCAGTTGCCGGGTGCCGGAACGGATCAGGGGTTCGGCATGCATCAGCTCGAGCAGGCGCTCGGTCGCGCCGGCCGCACGCTGTACATCCCCGAGCACTTCCGCGATCGCGCCCGCCGCGCCGGCCACGAGCACGGCATAGAGGACGAACTGGGCGAGCTCGCCGGGGCTCATGGTGCCCGCCATCACGGCCTGGGCGCCGAGCCACAGCACGAACACGACGGCGCCGAACACCAGGATGATCGCGATCACGGTGAGCATCGCGCGCGCCCGGGTGCGCCGCACCGCGCTGGCGAACGCCGCCTCGGTGGACACGGCATAGCGGTGCGCCTCGAGCGGCTCGCGCACGAAGGCCTGCACGATCGCCATCGCGCCGAGCGTCTCGCCGGCCAGGGCGCTGCTCTCGGCGAGCCGATCCTGGCTGGTCCGGGACAGGCGTCGCACCCGGCGCCCGAAGGCGAGGATCGGGACGACGACGACCAGCATCAGCGCCACGATCAGGCCGGCCAGCCGCGCGCTGGTGACGAGCATCATGCCGAGGCCGCCGGCGAACAGCAGCGCATTGCGCAGGCCCAGCGACACGCTGGTGCCCACCAGGGTCTGGATGAGCGTGGTGTCGGCCGAGAGCCGCGAGAGGACCTCGCCCGTGCGCATCGTCTCGAAGAAGCGGGGATCCTGCCGCAGGACCCGCGAGTAGACGGCCTCGCGCAGGTCGGCGGCGATCCGCTCGCCGAGCCAGGAGACGCTGTAGTAGCGCACCGCCGTGCCGATCGCGAGCACCACCGAGACGCCGAACAGCGCGATGAAGACGCCGTCGATCCGCGAACCGGCGGCGACGGCGCCCTCGACGAAGCCGAGGTCGACCAGATGGCGAAAGGCGACCGGAACCGCCAGGGTGGCGGCGGCCGCCACCAGCAGCGCCAGGCCCGCCACCACGAGCCGGGCGCGGTAGCGCCCGAGGAAGGGACGCAGTTCGGCCAGCACCCGCCAGCTCGGCCGCGGCGCCGCGGGCGGCGCGATCGCCGGATCGCTCGGGACGGCTTCCATCGTCGGGATTATCGGCCATTCCGGCGCGCCGGCCGACCGGGCCCGGGTGCCGCGGGCTCGACCGGCCGGGCGTTATCATCCCCGGAGCCTGTTCGTTCACAGGTTCTCAGTTGCCCACGGGATCCAGACATGAGTACAGACACCATCGCCCAGCGCTTCGGCAGCGGCCACTCGGTACGCCGTATCGAGGACGACGCGCTGCTCACCGGGCGCGGCCGCTACACGGACGATGTCGCCAACCAGGGATACAAGGTCCTGTGCTTCCTGCGCTCGCCGCATGCGCATGCCCGGATCCTCTCGATCGACATCGCCGAGGCGCAGGCCATCCCCGGGGTCCATGCCGTCCTGACGGGCGAAGCGCTGCTCGCGGCGGGCGTCGGGCCCTTGCCGACGGTGCCGCCCAACTTCAAGCGGCCCGACGGTTCGCCCGCCGCCAGCCCGCCGCGCCATCCGCTCGCCGTGGAACGGGTACGCTATGTCGGCGAACCGGTCGCGGCGGTCGTGGCGGACGATCGCAGCATCGCGCTCGACGCTTGCGAGGCGATCTTCGTCGACTACGAGGACCTGCCCGCCGTCGTCGACCAGGCCGCGGCCACGGCCGCCGGCGCGCCCGCCCTGTGCGACGAGGCGCCCGACAACGTGGCCGCGGAGATGCGCCATGGCGATGCGCAGGCCGCCGACGAGGCCTTCGGTCGCGCCACCTACCGCGCGAGCCTCACGCTCGCCAA
The DNA here is from genome assembly GCA_036724585.1 of Burkholderiaceae bacterium. Taxonomy (GTDB): domain Bacteria; phylum Pseudomonadota; class Gammaproteobacteria; order Burkholderiales; family Burkholderiaceae_E; genus JAMLIN01. Next base: position 4,206 of record DAIMFM010000061.1, read on the forward strand.
CCAGCGCCTGGCGGCGGCGCCGATCGAGCCGCGCAGCGTCGCCGCCAGCTACGACACCGGTTCGGAGCGGCTGACGGTGCGCATCAGCAGCCAGATGCCCACCGGCGTGCGCAACACCCTGGCCGAGAACGTGCTCGGGATCGACCGCGGGCGGATCCACGTCCTGGTCGACGACGTCGGCGGCGGCTTCGGCATGAAGACGGGCCTCTACCCCGAGGACGGCGTCGTCGCCTTCGCGGCGCTCCACCTCGAGATGCCGGTGAAGTGGGTCGCCGATCGCAGCGAGGAGATGCTGAGCGCCACCGGCGGGCGGGACCTGCGCAGCCATGCCGAGCTCGCCCTCGATGCGGACGGCCGCATCCTCGCCCTGCGGGTTCGCTCGCAGGCCAACGTCGGCGCCTACGCAACCGCCACCGGCGTGGCCATCCAGCTGCTGATCGGTCCCTGGGTGCAGACCAGCATCTACGACATCGGCCTGCTCGCCCTGCAGCTGCAGGCGATCCTGACCAATACCGCCAGCACCGGCGCCTACCGGGGCGCGGGCCGGCCCGAGAACATCTACATCATGGAGCGCCTGATGGACGAGGCCTCCCGGGTGAGCGGGATCGACCAGCGCGAGATTCGCCGGCGCAACATGATCCGGCCCGAGCAGATGCCGTTCACCAATGGGATGGGCCAGGTCTACGACAGCGGTCGCTTCGAATCCA
>DAIMFM010000061.1:4922-9344 GCA_036724585.1 Burkholderiaceae bacterium
CGGACTGGGACGGCTTCGAGGAACGCGCCGCGCAGTCGGCCGCCCGTGGCCTGCTACGTGGCCGTGGCCTCGCGACCTTCCTCGAGTGGACGGGCGGCAACGCCTTCGAGGAGCACGTCAGCGTGCGGGTATCGTCCGACGGCTACATCGAGATCGTCACCGCGACCCAGGCGATGGGCCAGGGCATCGCCACCAGCTATGCGCAGCTCGCGGTCGATGCCTTCGGGGTACCGATCGAGCGCATCCGCATCGTCCAGGGCGATACCGACCGCGCCAACGGCTTCGGCAGCGCCGGCTCGCGATCGCTGTTCACCGGCGGCTCGGCGGTCGAGGGAGGCGCCCAGAGGACCATCGACCACGCCCGCGAGCTCGCCGCCGAGGCACTCGAGGTCGCGGCCGACGACATCGAGTACCGCGAGGCGCGCTTCACCGTGGTCGGCACCGACCGCGGCATCGGCCTGTTCGAGCTGGCGTCGCGCCAGCCCGGCAGCGCGATCGACGTGAATTCCAGCACCACGGTGGGCGGCCCGACCTGGCCCAACGGCTGCCACGTCTGCGAGGTCGAGATCGATCCCGAGACGGGCGTCACCCAGGTCGTTTCCTACGCCTCGTGCAACGACGTGGGTCGTGTCGTGAACCCCATGATCGTGATCGGCCAGCTCGAGGGCGGCGCGGTCCAGGGAATCGGCCAGGCCCTGTGCGAGGAGGTGGTCTACGAAGCGGATTCCGGCCAGCTGCAGACCGGCAGCTTCATGGACTATGCGATGCCGCGGGCCGACCTGGCCGTGGGCTTTCGCACGATCATGGATACCTCGATCCCCTGCCTGACCAACCCGCTGGGGGTCAAGGGCGTGGGAGAGCTCGGCACCATCGGGGCGACGCCGGCCACCGTCAATGCGGTGGTCGACGCGCTGTCGCGGGCGGGGCGGCACGAGCGTGCCCGGGAGCTGCAGATGCCGCTCACCGCGCCCAAGGTCTGGGCCGCCCTGCAGGACTGATCGGCGCGTCCGCCGCGGCGGACGACACCCGCGCCTCATGCGACGGCCGGGTCTCCCGGCATGCGCACTCGGCCGCTGCGCCTGCCCGCTTCGTGCCGGCGGATCAGCTGCAGGGCGACGGAGGCCGGGCCCGGGCGACCGAAGAGATAGCCCTGCAGGCGATCGCAGCCCATCGAGCGCAAGCGTTCGGCCTGCTGCGCCGTCTCGACGCCTTCCGCGGTGATCCGCATGCCCAGCACCCGCCCGAGGGTCACGACCGTGCGCACCACGCTCGCGATCGCCTCGTTGCCGCCGTCGAGCGCCATGACGAAGGAACGGTCGATCTTCAGGCCCGCGAAGCGGAAGCGCCAGAGGTAGGCGAGGCTCGAGTAGCCGGTCCCGAAGTCGTCCATGACGACCTTGACGCCCAGCATGCCGAGTTGCTCGAGCTCGCGCACCACATGTTCGCTGTCGCGCAGCAGCACCGTCTCGGTGATCTCGAGTTCCAGCCGCTCGGGAGCGAGCCCGCTCTCGGCGAGCGCCGAGCGCACGAGGGCGACCACGCTGCCATCGGCGAACTGGGCCGGCGAGAGATTGACCGCCACCGACAGGCGCGAGGGCCAGCCGGCCGCCTCGCGACATGCGGTGCGCAACGCCCATTGGCCGACCCGCGAGATCATGCCCATCTCCTCGGCGATCGCGATGAAGAGATCCGGGGCGACCTCGGCGCCGCGCGCATCGCGCAGGCGCAACAGTGCCTCGAAGCCGCGCAGTTCCGGCTCCGCGGCGGCGAACACCGGCTGGTAGTGCAGCTCGAAGCCGTCGTGCACGACCGCCTGGCGGATCAGCGCCTCGATCGCGAGGCGCTCGGTCAGCGCCGCGTTCATGTCCTCGGCATAGAGCCGGTGGCGCCCGCGGCCGTCGGTCTTGGCCCGGTACAGGGCCATGTCCGCGCGCTTCATCAGCACTTCCGCCGCCGGGACGCTGAAAGCGTCGGCGGCACCGCGCGGATGCGCCACCGGCGCCGCATCGGCCTCGATGCAGGCGAGCGCGGTACCCACGCTCACCGACGTGGCCACATCCTGGCCGTCGACCCGGAATGGCGCCGACATCCGCGCGACGAGATGGCGGCCGAAGCGTTCGGCATCGGCACGCGAACGCACCGCCTGCTGGCAGATGACGAACTCGTCGCCACCGAGCCGCGCGACGATGTCGCCCGGGCCGGCGAGGCCACCGAGCCGCCGCGCCGCCTGGCGCAGGATCTCGTCGCCCGCTTCATGGCCGTGGGCGTCGTTGATGTCCTTGAAGCGGTCGATGTCGAGGTGGTGCAGCGCGATCCCCTGCCCGGACTCGCTCGCGCGCGTGAGCGCCAGCGGCAGCTCGGCGGCGAAGCGGGCGCGATTCTTCAGGCGGGTCAGCGAATCGAAGTGCGCCAGGAAGGCGATCTGCCGGTCGGCAAGCTGCTTCTGGCGGGTCCGCCAGTAGAAGGCGGCGCCCGGCACGGCCACCGCCAGCACGATCAGCGCGATCATGCCGAGGGCGAGGCGCCCGAGGCGGGCCTCGTAGAACGCGTGCCGTTCCGCCAGGTCGAGATCGATCTCGGCCAGCGCGAGCAGGCGCCCGCCCTGGCTGATCGGCACGAAGGCCTCGGCGCGCAGGGCCGGCTCGCGGATGCCGTCGCCCTCGACCAGGCGCACGATGGTCCTGCCCGCGCGCATCGCCGCGAGGGCATGGGGTTCGCGCTCGCCGATCGCGGCCGGCGCCGCGCTACCGGCGGGATAGCCGCCGCTGGCGCCGGCGACGCCGTCCGGCGTATGCAGGCGATAGCGATAGACGGCGCCGAGGCGGCGCGAGAGATCGAGCAGGGCGCGGCTCTCGTCGGCGGGCGCCGCCCCGCCGGCCAGGGCGCCGATGTCGGGCAGCGCACGCGCGAGTTCCGCCGCCCAGCGCTGGGCGCTCGTCTCGGCCTCCAGCCGGATCATCGAGCGCACCGTCTGGCCGGCGAGCAGCACGGCCGCGCCCAGCAGGGCGCCGACCAGGGCCAGCGTCGCCAGCGTACGGGCCCGCGACCGGGCGGGCGTGGGGGTTTCCTGGGCGGACTGCATCAGGCAAGCACTATCGTCGCCTTCGCGAGGCCACTCGACAGGCGACCGACCAACGCCCGACCAAGGTCGATCGATGGCAATATCGGCCGATGATCGCGCTGGCCAGTGATACCGAGACCCGCCCGGGCGCCGCCATGCGCGCGGCGATCGCCGCCGCCGAAGTCGGCGACGAGCAGCGCGGTAACGATCCCACGGTCAATCGCCTGCTCGAGCGCTGCGCGGCACTGCTCGGCAAGCCCGCCGCGCTGTTCCTGCCCAGCGGGACGATGTGCAACCTCGTCGCCACCAAGCTCCATACCCAGCCCGGCGACGTGCTGCTCGCCGAGGGCTCCTCCCATGTGCTGCGGGTCGAGGCCGGTGGCGCCGGCATGGTCTCCGGGCTCATGACCGAACCGATCACGGGCAGTCCCGGCGCGCCGCCGGGCACCTTCACCGTCGACGACCTCGAGCAGGCCCTCGCGCGCATCGCCACCCTGCCCTCGCCCTACGCGCCGCCGGCGCGCCTGCTCTGCATCGAGCAGACGCACAACCTCGGCGGCGGCACGGTCTGGCCCTACGACGCCCTCGCGGCGGTGGCCGGGCGGGCGCGCGAACGCGGCCTCGCGCTCCACATGGACGGCGCGCGGCTGATGAATGCGGTGGTCGCATCGGGCGTGGCGGCGGCGCGCTGGGGTGCGCTGGTCGATACCGTCTGGCTCGACTTCACCAAGGGCCTGGGCGCGCCGATCGGTGCGGTCCTCGCCGGCAGCCAGGCGGACATCGACCGCGCCCGGCGCCTCAAGCATGCGTTCGGTGGCGCCATGCGCCAGGCCGGCATCGCGGCCGCCGGCTGCCTCCATGCGCTCGACGAGAACATCGAGCGCCTCGCGGACGACCACGCCAACGCCCGCCGCCTCGCCGCCGGCCTGGCGCACATTCCGGGCATCCGCCTGCCCCGTGGCACGCCGCAGACCAACATCGTCTTCTTCGAGCCTGCCGCGGGCCACCCTTCCGCCGCGCAGGTCGTCGCATACTGCGCCCGCCACGGCCTCGGCCTCGGGGCGATCGGACCGCGGATCCGGGCGGTCACCCACCTCGATGTCGGCATCGAGGACATCGACCGGGCGCTCGCGATCATCGCGGCCGCGATCGCGGATCGCTGACCCGGCCGGGCGCCGAACCTAGCGCAGCACCATGTTGGAGCGGTGGATCAGTTCCGGCTCCTCGACGAAACCGAGGAGCTCCTGGATCTCGGCCGAGGGCCGGCGCATGATCCGCCGGGTTACGACGCGGCAGGCCGCGGCGCGTTGCGGAACTAACGGGGCAAATGATCGTCGGCTATATTGACGATCTCATTTACT
>DAIMFM010000061.1:9354-9881 GCA_036724585.1 Burkholderiaceae bacterium
GGCTGGCCGAATAGTTCGCAAGGCCGCGGGCGATCTCGCGCCCCTCCGGATCGAGGCAGGCCACCACGTCGCCGCGGCCGAAATCGCCGCGCACCGCCGTGACCCCGATGGGCAGCAGGCTGCGGCCGCTGTGGACCAGCGCCCGGACGGCGCCGGCATCCAGGGTCAGCGCGCCGGCGAGCTGCAGCTGCCCGGCCAGCCACCGCTTGCGGGCGGCGACCGGGGCGGTCCGGGCGAGGAACTGCGTGCCGATCGCCTCGCCGGCCGCGAGCCGGGGCAGGAGGTCGGGTTCGCGCCCGGATGCGACCAGGGTGTCGGCACCGCTGGCGGAGGCGCGGCGCGCCGCCGCCACCTTGGTGGCCATGCCGCCGGTGCCGATCGACGTGCCGGCGCCGCCCGCCATCGCCGCGAGGGCCGGATCGTCGGCGGGCACCGCGCGCAACAGGCGCGCGCCGGTGTCGCGACGCGGATCGGCCGTGTACAGGCCCTGCTGGTCGGTGAGGATCACGAGGACGTCGGCTTCGAGC
>DAIMFM010000061.1:9891-13438 GCA_036724585.1 Burkholderiaceae bacterium
TCGTTGATGATCGGCACCACGCCCAGGCGCAGCAGCGTCTGCAGCGCCGTGCGGGCGTTCAGGTAGCGCTTGCGGTCGGACAGGTCGTCATGGGTCAGCAGGATCTGCGCGGTCGGCAGGCCGACCCGCCGAAAAGCGGACTCGTAGATCTGCGCCAGGCCCATCTGGCCGACGGCGGCCGCGGCCTGCAGCGCCGACACCTCGCTCGGCCGTACGGTCCAGCCCAGGCGCAGCATGCCCTCGGCGACGGCGCCCGAACTCACCATCAGGACTTCCTTGCCCTGCTGGCGCAGCAGCGCGAGCTGGCGCGCCCACTCGCTGACCGCTGCCTCGTCGAGGCCCGCGCCGTCGTTGGTGACCAGGCTGGAGCCGACCTTGACGACGATGCGCCGGGCCTCCTGGACCAGGGGCCGGGGTGCCAGTTCGGGCGCGGCGGCAGCGGCGCCGAATTCGCCGGGGGCTTCGCTCGCGCTCACTGGGCCGGCTCCCCGGGCGCATCGCGGTCGAAGCGCACGTCGGGCTCGGGCTGCTCGGCCTCGCGGATCGCCGCCAGATAGGACCAGGCCGCCCGGCACACCTGGTCGCAACCCTCCCGGGTCAGCGCCGAGATCGGGAACACCCGCGCGTCGTCGATCGGCAGGGCCTTGCGGCCGCGCCCGCGCAGCGCGGTGACGAAGGCCTCGATGCGGGCGGCGCGCTCGTCCTCGGGAATCATGTCGATCTTGTTGAGCACCAGCCAGCGTGGCTTCGCATACAACTCGGGATCGTACTTGCGAAGCTCCGCCAGGATCGCCCGGGCATCGGCGACCGGATCGGCCGCCTCGTCGAGCGGTGCGAGGTCGACGATGTGCAGCAACAGCCGCGTGCGCGCCAGGTGGCGCAGGAAGCGATGGCCGAGCCCGGCACCTTCGGCGGCGCCCTCGATCAGGCCCGGGATGTCCGCCACGACGAAGCTCTGCCCGACCCCAACCCGCACCACCCCGAGGTTCGGGTGCAGGGTCGTGAACGGATAGTCGGCGATCTTGGGCCGGGCATTGCTGACCGCCGCGATGAAGGTCGACTTGCCGGCATTGGGCATGCCGAGCAGGCCCACATCGGCCAGTACCTTGAGCTCGAGCCGGAGCATCCGCGTCTCGCCTTCGGTACCCGGCGTCGACTGGCGCGGCGCGCGGTTCACGCTCGACTTGAAGTGGATGTTGCCCAGGCCGCCCGCCCCGCCCCGGGCGAGCAGGACCTTGCTGTCGTGCTCGGTCAGGTCGAACAGCAGCTCGTCGGTCTCGGCGTCGAAGATCTGGGTGCCGACCGGCATGCGCAGCACGATGTCCTCGCCACCGGCGCCGTACTGGTCCGAGCCGCGGCCATGCTCCCCGTTGCGGGCCTGGTGGCGGCGGGCATAGCGGTAGTCGATGAGGGTATTGATGTTCCGGTCGGCCACGGCGTACACGCTCCCGCCGCGCCCGCCGTCGCCCCCGTTGGGTCCGCCCTTGGGGATGAACTTCTCCCGGCGGAACGACACGATGCCGTTGCCCCCCCTGCCGGCCAGCACTTCGATTCGGGCTTCGTCGACGAACTTCATCGGATCCTTTTCCTTGGCCCACAGCGATGCGGCGCCGCGGGACGGTAGATTAGCTTCATTCGGGGCGCCCCGGGGGGCCGGCGTCCGGGCGGCGACCATCGGCGGCCATCGCCCGCCCAGGCCTTCGAACCGCAACCGGGCCCCCGGATTGCTGGACCCCGCCTACAATGGCATCGGGTGGCCGCCGTGCCGCCGAATCCAGCGGAGAACGACCATGAAGCGACTCAAGCGCGGGATCGCCGTCCTGCTCGCGGCATCGGTGGCATGCACAGGCTTCCTCCAGACCGCACAGGCAACGCTGATAGGCACCGAGCAGGTGGCCCGGGCCGCCGTGACACAATCCGACGATCGGGTCCGCATCGATGCCGCCCTCATGCGGGACGACATTCGTGAGCAGCTCGTGCAGCTCGGCGTCGATCCTCGGCATGTGGCCGAGCGCGTCGCGGCGCTCACCGACGAGGAGGCCGCAAGGCTGGCCGCAAGCCTGGAGAACGCCCCGGCGGGCGCCGGCCCTGGCGTCCTCGGCGCGGCCGTGTTCATCTTCGTGCTGCTGCTCGTTACCGACATTCTCGGATTCACCAAGGTCTTCCCGTTCACTCGTACGGCACGCTGAACCGCTTGCGGGCGCGGCACGGGCCCATACGGCGCGCCCCGGAAGCCCGGCCTGGCCCCTGGCAATGGTCCGGGCACCGTCTCGGGCAGCTCCTGCCGGCCCTGGCGTTCATCGTGACGCTGCTGGGCGGGTGCGCCAGCCAGACCCGGGCGTTGCTGGCCGCGCCACCCGCCAGCCTGCCGACGCGCGTCGAACTCGGGCACACGCCCTACTTCGAGCAGGCGGACTACCAGTGCGGGCCCGCGTCGCTCTCGATGGCACTGGGCGCGGCGGGCATCGAGACCCGCCCCGAGGACCTGATCGGCCGGGTCTTCGTGCCGGAGCGCCAGGGCAGCCTGCAGGTCGAGATGATCGCCGCGGCGCGCGGGCGGGGCGCCGTCGCGGTCCGCATCCCGGGGCGCATGGACGGTCTGTTGCGCGAACTCGCCGCCGGCCACCCGGTGGTCGTGCTGCAGAACCTGTCCTTGCCGATCAGCCCGATCTGGCACTACGCCGTGGCGATCGGCTACGACCTCGGGCGCGAGGAGCTGCTGCTGCGTTCGGGCCCCAAACCCCGCCAGCGGCTCGCCCTGTCGACGTTCGAGCATACCTGGGCGCGCAGCGACTACTGGGCGTTCGTCGCGCTCGCGCCCGGCCAGCTGCCCGCCACCGCCACCGAGGCCGAACTCACGGCGGCGCTGGTGGCGTTCGAGCGTGGGGCCTCGCCCGCCGAAGCGCGTCGAGCCTACGCGAGCGCGGTCGAACGATGGCCCGACAACCACGTGCTGGCCATCGGCCTGGGCAATGCCGCCTATGCGGCCGGTGAGCGGCTGGCCGCGGCCGAGGCCTTCCGCGCGGCAGCGCTGCGCCACGACGATGGGGCGGCCTGGCACAACCTGGCGGTGGTACTGCGGGAGCTGGACCGGCTTGGCGAGGCGGAAGAGGCGGCCAGGCGGGCGGTCGAGGCCGACGGCCCCTGGGAGGACCAGGCCCGCGCCGAACTCGAACGCATCCGTTCGCTGCGGGAGCGGCAGTCCCGCTCGCTGCCTGGGCGACCGTCGCGCTCGACCCAGCCCGAGCTTCCTTCCGGGTCCGCGAATGCACCCCGCTAGGCGCTTGCGGCGCGCCCGCGCCGTCCGTCCGGACGACGCCCGGCGTTCGCCGCGGCTGGGCTTACTGGCGCGGCTCGATGCTGACCACGTTCTTGCGCAGCGCCCCGCGAACCGCGAAGCGGACCTCGCCGTCGACGAGCGCATACAGTGTGTGGTCCTTGCCCAGGCCGACGTTCTCGCCGGCATGGAAACGGGTGCCGCGCTGGCGCACGATGATCGAGCCCGCTGGGACCGCCTGGCCCCCGTAGGCCTTGACACCGAGCATCT
>DAIMFM010000062.1:0-13290 GCA_036724585.1 Burkholderiaceae bacterium
TTCCCGAAGCACCGTCGGCACGGGCCGGCTCGCCCGGACGAACGCGACGGTCGGCGCGCCCCGGCCGCGCCGGCCGCGCCGGCCGGGACACCCGGACCGCGGAGACCCCGCGGCCCGCCGGGCTGCTGCTCGAGATCGAGCCCAGCCTGCGGCTGTTCGGTGGCCTCCAGGCCCTGCTCGCCCGGGTACGCGACGGCCTGGACCTGCTCGGCTACCACGCCACGTCCGCCGTCGCTCCCACCGCCAGCGGCGCCTGGCTGCTCGCCCGACATCACGACGGCATCCAGGCCCGGACTCCCCAGTCCCTGCGCCGGCACCTCGAGGCCCTGCCGGTGGCCCTGCTCGCCGCCGCCGGCCCGCACCTGGCCACGCTCCAGTCCATCGGGGTCCATCGCATCGGCCAGCTCGATGCCCTGCCCCGGGCAGGCCTCGCCCGCCGGTTCGATCCGGCCCTGCTCGAGGAGGTCGATCGCGCCCGCGGCCAGGGCCCCGAGGCCCATGCCTGGCTGCAGGTTCCGGCCCGGTTCTCCGGCCGGCTCGAACTGCTGGCCCGGGTCGCCGAAGTCGAACCCCTGTTGTTCGCCGCCCGTCGCCTGCTCGGCGAGCTGGTCGCCTGGCTGGCGGCCCGGCAGGCGGCGGTGCGGGGCTTCATCCTGCGCCTGCGCCATGGCAACGGCAGCGATACCCCGATCGAGATCCGGCTCGCCGACCCGGGTCGCGAGGTCGATCGACTCTTCGGGGTGCTGCGGGAACGACTGGCCGGCTTTCGGCTGGCCGCCCCGGTCGAGATGCTCGAGCTGGAATGCACCGAGGTTCTGCCCTTGGCCGGCGACACCGCCAGCCTCCTGCCATCGGCCGCCAGCGCGCAGCAAAGCCTCGGCCGCCTGCTCGAAAGGCTCCAGGCCCGGCTCGGGCGCGACCGGGTGCGCCGCCTCCACCTGGTCGCCGACCACCGGCCCGAAGCCGCCTGGCGTGCCAGTACGCTCGACCGGCTCCCGGACACCGAGCCCCGGGTTGCGCAAGGCGCGAAGCCATCGTCCCGCGGCCCAGGAAGCCCGACCGGCATGCCGAAGCCATCGGCCGGCGTGGTCGAACCCGGTATCCTGCCCCGCCCGCTATGGTTGCTGCACGATCCCCTGCGGCTTGGCGAGCGCAACAACCAGCCGTGGTGGGGCACGCCCCTCGCCCTGCTGGCGGGCCCCGAACGGATCGAGACCGGCTGGTGGGACCAGTCGCTGGTGCAGCGCGACTACTTCATCGCCGAGGATGCCCATCATGTCCTGTACTGGATCTACCGGGAACGTACGGCGCCGGGCGACACCTCGCCGGGATGGTTCATGCAGGGAAGATTCGGCTAGGCGCGCGCCGACGGTACGGTCGTACGGCAAGGAGCCCCAACGCCGCCATGCGCCCGAAGGCGAAGCCGCGTCAGCGAAAGCGGCCCTCGCGGGCCTCCCGGGCACTCTGGCACCGGGTGCAACGCGAGGCCAGCGGCTGCGCGCGCAGCCGCTCGAGCGGGATGTCGGCGCCGCACTCGATGCACACGCCATAGCTGCCTTCCTCGATGCGCGCCAGTGTCCGTTCGATCGCGCCAAGCTCGCTCTGGTCCCGCTGCGCCTCGCCCGCATCGACCTCGCTCTCGGCCGCGGCGAAGCTGCGATCGCCGGAATCCCCCCGCGCGCCGGCATCATGGGCTTCGCCGGTCGCCTCGTCGAGCTTCGACTCCATTTCCTTGCGCAAGGACACCGCCCGCTCGCGCAGTCGTGACTTGAGTTCCTCGAGATCGGCCGCTGTCAGGCTCATTGGCTCACCCCCATCGTTGCTCGGACCGACGCATCCGGGCCGGCGATGCATCCAGTATAGGCGGTCGATCGCCTCGGCCGGCTTCAATCGATCGCCGCGACCTTGTCCACCGAATCGGTGATCAGGCCGTCGACGCCGAGCTCGCGCAGTCGCGCCACCTCGGCCGGATCATTGACCGTATAGCAGAGCAGCCGCAGGCCGGCGCCATGGGCAGCCTGCAGCAGGCCGGCGTCGACCGCGCGCCAGTCGACATGCAGCGCGACGCACTCGAGCTCGAGCGCCTGCTCGATGCAGTCGCTGGGCGGCCGGCCGAACAGCAGGCCACGGGGGAGGTCGGGCGCGGTCTGCCGGGCCGCCGCCCGCGCCGTGGCCGAGAAGGAGGACAGCAGCGGCGGCGGCTCGATCCCTGCCCAGCACCGCGTCGCAGTCAGGGCGACCGCCACCCCGGTTTCCGTGTCGCGGCCCCGGCACGGCTTGATCTCGATGTTGGCGAACCCGCCGTGCTCGATCAGCCAGTCCGCCGCCCGGTCGAGGTCCGGTACCCGTTCGCCAGCCATGGCCGCCGAATGCCAGTAGCCCGCATCGAGCAGCGCGATCTCGTCCCAGGTCCGTGTCGCGATGGGCCCGACGCCATCGGTGGTGCGCTCGAGCGTGTCGTCGTGCATCAGCACGACCTTGCCGTCGGCAGTGAGCTTCGCATCGAACTCGAACATGCGATAGCCGTGCTGCCAGCCCGTCTCCAGCGCCACGATCGTGTTCTCGGGCGCGAGCCGCCCGGCGCCACGATGGGCGATGAGCCGGGGATAGGGCCAGTCGGACGCTCTCACTTTGGCGCCAGGTCCGGGAAACGGGCCGGACGCTTCTCGAGGAAATGCGCCACGCCTTCCTTGAAGTCGGGCCGGCCGAAGCTCGCCTCCATCGCGGCGTCGGCGATGGACACCGCCTCGGGGAAGCCCTGGACGAGCGCGGCGTAGACCTGCGCCTTCATCACCGCCAGCGAGCGTGGCGAGACGGTATCGGCGAGCATCCGGGCGTATGCAGTGGTTTCCGCCTCGAGGCGGTCGTCCTCGAACACCTGGTTCACGAGGCCCATGCGCAGGGCCTCGTCGGCGCCGAACTTGCGGCTCGTCATGAGCAGGTCCAGCGCATTGGCATGGCCGACCAGGCGCGGCAGCAACCAGCTCGAGCCGTGTTCGGCGATCAGCCCTCGCTGCGAGAACGATGTCGTGAAGCGGGCCCCGGCGGCGGCGAGCCGCACGTCGGCATAGAGCGCAAGGACCAGTCCGAGCCCGGCCGCGGGACCGTTGATCGCGGCGATGATCGGCTTCGGGCATTCGAGCAGGTAGGTATAGCGGCCCTGGTAGAGCTCCCCGAGATCGCGGCCGAAGGGATTGCGCACCGCCGGTGGCGGCGCCGCCTGGGCAACCTTGCCAGCCTCCCCGCCATCGGCGCTGATGCCCGAGAGCAGGTTCATGTCGGCGCCGGCGGAAAAACCCCGGCCCGCCCCGGTCAGCACGATCACCCGCACCGCCGGATCCTCGGCCGCCTCGGCCACCACGCGGCGCAGCTCGACCTGCATGGAGCGGGTGATCGCGTTGAGCTTGTCCGGGCGGTTCAGGACGATTCGTGCGATCCGGTCGCGCACTTCATAGAGGATCTCGGCGTCGTCGGCCATGCGTGTCTCCTGGTTCTTTCGCAGCATGCCTGCGGTCGACATGAGGATACCGGAGGCTCGGGCCCGACGCAGCCCGGACCCGATGCGGCCCGGACCTACTTGCCCAGCTGCCTGCAGGCGCCGCTGGGCGCGAGCCGGGCCTCGCCGGGCCGATAGTGCTCCTGCAGGCCGGCATGCGCATCGACCGGCACCAGGCCGACGCAGTCGCCGGCCGCGAGCCGTCGCCCGGAATCCGGCGCCAGGGCGAACTGGATGGTCTCGCCGGTCTGGGTGAGCAGGATGGCTTCGGTCGGCGGCTCGCCCTCGCCCACCAGCGCGCGCAGCGCGAGGCCGATCGGCCCCAGCGCGTCGAAGACGCGCGAGCCGGCCACCGAGGCGGGCCCATCGAGGCGCTCGACGCGCGCCACGACCAGCGGGGTCTCGCCCGGTGACGGCGATTCGCTCGAGGCGCAGGCCACGAGGCCTGCAATGGCAAGCAGGAGAAGTTTCCGGATCATGGCGGCTGGCTGATCGGGTTCCTGCCGCGCGGGAGGCTGCAGGCTTCGACATCCTAGGCCCTCGGCGGCCTGCGCGCTGTGGCGCCCGGCACGATGGCGCGCTTTCACCGACGGGCGGCGAGCGGCCGGAACCACCGTGGCCCTGGCGGCGACGAGCGGTTCAGCGCAGGGCGCCGACGAGTTCGATATCCGGTATGCGGCGCCCGAGGTCGACGAAGTCGGCGCTGGCGCGCATGGCCTCGATGACGATCGGGAGCGGCTCGGTCCAGACCTCGGGCAGGTTGCCCTCGCCCGGTTCGAGCGCGTTGCGGGCGAAGCGTTCGACCGGCGGCGAGAACTCGCCGTTGCCGTGGCCATCCTTGCCGCGCGTGGGGTCGAGCCGGTACCAGCCATGCTTGGCCAGCCGCACCGCCCCGAGACCATGCAGGCCGAAGCGGCCGGGATCGTCATGGCATGCGAGCCGCTGGTAGCAGAGCCCGGCCGGGATGCGATTGGCGCGCAGCAGCGCCGCGAGGAGGTGGGTCTTGGCGAAGCTGCAACCCGAACCCGTGCCGAGCACCTCGGAGGCGCTGACCGCGAGCGCGGCAGCCGGCGCGGGATCGCGCACCGCGTCGCGAACGAACTCGAAGCTGCGCTTGACCAGGGCGTTCTCGGAAGTACATGCGACGGCAAGCTCGCGTGCCTTGCGCATGATGCGCGGATCCTGCCAGTCGACGATGGCGGAACAGTGCAGATAGTCGGACATGCGTGGAGACTAGAGCAGCTCGGGAGCCAATGCGAGCCGCGTTACACGCGCTCACAGCACGATTGTAAGGCGCGGCGAGGCTGCGACGCCCTGTGCTAATGTCGCGACGACGCGCGGGCGGCGCGACGAGGGCCGCCGGCCCGCGCGCAGGAACGCAGGAACGAACGAGAGGAGACGGGCATGAAATGGCGCATCGGCGAAGTCACGGTCACCAAGATCGTCGAGATGGAGGTCGCCGGCGGCACCCGCTTCATCCTCCCGCAGGCCAGTCGCGAGGCGGTGCTGCCCTACCAGTGGATGCGCCCGCACTTCATGACGGAGGAAGGCCGGCTGATCATGAGCATCCATGCGCTCGTGATCGAGACGCCGCAACGCCGGATCATCGTGGACACCTGCCTGGGCAACGACAAGCAGGGTCGCGACGTGCCGGGCTGGAACGGGTTGCAGACCGATTTCCTCGAGCGGCTCGCGGCGGCCGGCTATCCGCGCGAATCGATCGACACGGTCATGTGCACCCATCTGCACGTGGACCATGTCGGCTGGAACACGATGCTGGTCGACGGCAACTGGGTGCCGACCTTCCCCCGGGCGCGCTACCTGATGGGGCGCACCGAGTTCGAGTACTGGACCGACCAGCACGAGAACGTCGAGGCCTCGCCGCTCTATGCGGATTCGATCGGACCGGTGTTCGAGGCCGGCCTGGTCGACCTCGTCGATACCGACAGCCGGATCTGCGAGGAGGTGCGGCTCGTCCCGACGACCGGCCATACCCCCGGGCACGTCAGCGTACGGATCGACTCGGGCGGGGAAACCGCCCTGGTCACCGGCGACTTCATCCACCACCCCTGCCAGCTCGCGCGTCCGGACTGGGCGGCGTCGGTGGACTACGACCCGGTGGCCTCGACCGCCACCCGGCGGCGGATGTTCGAGGAGTTGGCGGACACGCCCGTGCTCGTGATCGGGACCCACTTCGCCGGGGCGACCGCCGGGCACATCGTGCGCGACGGGGACGCCTGGCGACTAGCGGTTGAACGTGGTCAGCGCACGTAGAGGACGCGCATGGCGCGGGTCGCCCCACCCACGGAGTCCATGATGCGCACCGTCGTCTCGCGCGGCGTGAAGCCATCGGGCAGGGGCATGCTGCCGCTCATGTGCACATAGGTGGGCAGGGTGAGCTCGATGGGGTCGAGGGTGACATGGGTCTCGGCGCCGCTCGCCCGCGTGCCGGCCACGACGAACTGCATCACGCCCTGGTAGGGCCTGGAGCCGGGGTTCTCGCGCGTGATGACCACGTGGTAGTCCAGCTTGCCATCGACCATCGAGAAGCGGGCCGCCCGGATCTCGGTGGGCCCGCCCCGCGGATCGGGCGGCAACGCCTCGACGAAGAGGTCGATGTCCTTCTGCAGCGTCTCGACCCTGGCGCGGCTCTCGGCCAGTTGCCCGGACAGGCTCTCGCTTTCGGCCAGCGCCGCCTCGAGCTTCTGCGTGGTCGAGGCCAGTTCGCCCTGCAGGCGCTGGCGTTCGGATTCGGTCTGGTCGAGCGTGGCCTGCAGGCGTTGCGATTCCGCGGCCGACAGGCGCGGCGGGCCGTACTCCTCCTGCACGTAGAGCAGTCCCCCGACGCCGATCGCGATGCCGACCAGCAGGAGCAGCAACCAGCGCGGGATTCTCCAGGATCGGCCGCGCCGGTAGCCGTGCGGTTCGAAGACAACGGGTTTGGATCGTCCGAACATAGCGGACTATTCTACGTTGCACATTTCGGCGACTGGCCAGCGCAGTGTGGCAATCCCGACGAATCGGCCCCGGCTTTCAGGCGGATGCGGGCCCGGCGATCCGCCCCAGGGCGTCGACGATCTCCTGCGCGCTGCGCGGCCGGACCGTGCGGGCGAGCTCGCGGCCATCGCGCAGGAAGACGAGCGTCGGCCAGAGCTTGACGCCGAACGAGCGG
Organism: Burkholderiaceae bacterium; assembly: GCA_036724585.1. GTDB lineage: Bacteria > Pseudomonadota > Gammaproteobacteria > Burkholderiales > Burkholderiaceae_E > JAMLIN01. The sequence continues at coordinate 6,669 of DAIMFM010000062.1, forward strand.
CCGAGGCGCTTCTCGCGGGCGTCGGCGAACTTCAGGTGGGCGACGCCCGGATGGCCGGCGAAGGCCTCGGCAATGACGGGCTGCGCCGCCTGGCAGTGGCCGCACCAGTCGTTGCCGAACTCGAGGACCATGGGGCCCTCGGTGGCGTCGATTTCCGCGCGGGCCGGTTGCTCTTCGCGGTACGGATTCGTCATCGTCCTTTCTCCGTCGATCGATCTGCCTGCATCGTCCGCAGCCTCGCTCAGGCGGCGCTCGCGGGAGCGGCAGGCGCGGGCTGGAGCACCGCCATCGTGATGCGCGAGATGCAGGTCAAGTCGCCGGCGTCGTTGCGCAACTCGATATGCCAGACATGGGTGGAGCGACCGATGTGGATCGGCCGGGTGATGCCCGTCACCCAGCCCGAGGTTGCGCCCTTGAGGTGATTGGCGTTGATCTCCAGGCCGACGACCCGGTGCCCGGGCGGCGCGGCGAAGGCGGCGCCGCAGGAGCCCAGCGTCTCGGCGAGCAGCACCGAGACGCCACCATGGAGCAGGCCCGCGGGCTGTCGGGTCCGCTCGTCGACCGGCACCCGGGCCCGGATGAAATCGTCGCCGACCTCGAGGAACTCGAGCCCGACGCGCTCGGCAGCCGTCTGGTGATGGGAGGTGGTCAGGGCTTCGATCGAGATCGGCTGCTTCCAGACACTCATGCATGAACTCCGGTCGTTTGCCGCGGCCGGGTGTGCCGCGATCCATCGCCCAGAGTCTGCCAGAGACGGGCCGCTCGGGTCCCGGGGCGGCAACGATGCTCGATGGGACGGCAACGATACTTGCTGGCAATCCGTGCAGGACCGATTTGCCTGCAGGACCGACTTGCAAGGAGTGTTCCATGCCGTCCCTCGACCGATACATGCGCGGCTGGCCCAGGGAGTCGCGCGAAGCCGCCCAGATCGTGGCCGACACATACGGCGACCCGCAGGAGGCGACGCCCACCCAGCTCACCTGGCACAGGCCCGGGCCCTGGAAACGAATCGTCGCCACCCGGGAGTTCTACCCCCATGATTTCCCGGTGCCGCACATCGACGCGGTGGAATCCGTCATCGACTACCGGGTGCCGCCCGACAAGGTGACGGAGCTTGCCGAGTTCGATGGCAGCGTCATCGTCGAGCGCACCGCGGGCGAGGTGTCGGCCCGCTGCCACGACGAGCAGGCCAACTTCCTGGCCCTCAACCTCATGCACGATATCGTGAGCGGGAAGCGAAACGCCCGGCAGGCGCGGGAGTACTACGCGAAGGAGTTCGCCGACTACCGGCGCAGGAAGCCCACGCCCTACATGGAGGGCCTGCGTTTCGAGACCGGGGGCGATACGCGGGATCCCGACCAGCGGGTGCTCTCGGACGAGGAACTGGCCGCGGCCGCGGAAGAAGGCAGGCAGCGCCGGTAGGCGGGTTATCCCCGCGGGGGTTCGGGCGGGAGTGCTAGGATCTGTATATCCATACAGCAGTTCACTCCCGATGATCGCCCCCTACGCCGAGCTGCACTGCGTCTCGAACTTCTCGTTCCTGCGCGGCGCCTCCCATCCCGAAGAACTCGTCGACCGGGCGCAGGCGCTCGGCTACGCCGCGCTCGCGATCACGGATGAATGTTCGCTCGCCGGTGTCGTGCGCGCCCACCTGCAGGCGCGCGCCACCGGCCTGCCCCTGCTGGTGGGTGCGGAATTCTCGTTGCGCGACCTCTGGCCGCGGCAGGCCGCCGGCTGCCGGCCCGAGCACGATGCCCGCCTGGTGCTCCTCGCGACCGATCGCGCGGGCTACGGCAATCTTTCCGAGCTCATCACCCGCGCCCGGAGGCGGGCGCCCAAGGGCAGCTACCGGCTCGAGCCGGCCGACCTCGCCGACGGCATCCCGGGCTGCCTCGCCCTGCTCGTCCCCGAAGCGGCGGCGCTCGTCGAGCCCGCGGCGCACCGGCGCCTGCTCGCGCAGGCCCGTTTCGTGCGCGAACGCTTCGATCGGCGGGGCCGGCTTGCCGTCGAACTGCTCACTCGCGGCCATGACACCGCGCTGCTGGGCATGCTGCGCGGCGCCGCCCGCGAGACCGGCCTGCCGCTGGTGGCGGCCGGCGATGTCCACTACCACCGCCGCTCCCGCAAGAGCCTGCACGACACCCTCGCCGCGATCCGGCTCGGCAAGCCCCTCGCGGAATGCGGCCTCGCGCTCGCGCCGAACGCCGAGCAGCACCTGCGCAGCCGGCTGCGGCTCGCCCAGCGCTATCCGACCGAACTGCTCGAGGAAACCCTCCGGCTCGCCGCCGACTGCCGGTTCTCCCTCGAGGAACTGCGCTACGAATACCCCGAGGAGATCGTCCCGGCCGGCGAGACCCCCACCTCCTGGCTGCGCAAGCTCACCTGCGCCGGCGCGCAGCGTCGCTATCCCGCAGGGCCGCCCCCGACGGTGGCCCGGCAGATCGAGCACGAGCTCGCCCTGGTGGCCGAACTGCAGTACGAGCCCTACTTCTTGACGGTCGCCGACATCGTGGCCTTTGCCCGCGACCGCGGCATCCTGTGCCAGGGCCGCGGGTCGGCGGCCAACTCCGCGATCTGCTATTGCCTGGGCATCACCGAAGTCGACCCGGCGCACAGCAGCCTGCTGTTCGAGCGCTTCATCAGTCGCGAGCGCAAGGAGCCGCCCGACATCGACGTCGACTTCGAGCACCAGCGCCGCGAGGAGGTCATCCAGTACCTGTACACGAAGTACGGCCGCCATCGCGCGGCGCTGACCGCCACCGTGATCAGCTACCGTCCGCGCTCGGCATTGCGCGACGTCGGCCGGGCGCTCGGCATCGATGCGCAACGGCTCGACCTGATGGCTCGCTCGCACCAGTGGTGGGACGGCAACGGGGTGAAGTCCGAGCGGCTCGCCGAGATCGGCTTCGATCCGGACTCGCCGGTGGTGCGGCACTGGATGCGGATGGTGAACACCCTGGTCCGTTTCCCGCGCCACCTGTCGCAGCACACCGGCGGCTTCGTGATCGCGCGCGATCGTCTCGACCGGCTGGTGCCGATCGAGAACGCCGCGATGGCCGATCGCAGCGTCATCCAGTGGGACAAGGACGACCTCGATGCGCTCGGCCTGCTCAAGGTCGACGTGCTGGCGCTCGGCATGCTGAGCGCGATCCGCCGGGCGCTCGAGTTCATCACCCTGCGTCGCACGGGCAATCGCGCCGGCCGCCTGCCCTGCGGCCGGCTTGCGCCCTTCCGGATGCAGGACATACCGGCGGGCGACACCGCGACCTACGACATGATCTGCAGGGCCGACACCATCGGCGTCTTCCAGATCGAATCGCGCGCCCAGATGAGCATGCTGCCGCGCCTGCGCCCGCGCCAGTTCTACGATCTCGTCGTGCAGGTCGCGATCGTGCGTCCCGGCCCGATCCAGGGCGACATGGTGCATCCCTACCTGCGGCGGCGCCAGGGTCTCGAGCGGGTCGACTATCCCCGCGACGAGATCCGCCCGGCGCTGGAGCGCACCCTGGGCGTACCGATCTTCCAGGAGCAGGTGATGCAGGTCGCGATCCTCGCCGCCGGCTTCAGCCCCGGCGAGGCCGACCAGCTGCGACGCGCGATGGCCGCCTGGAAGCGCAAGGGCGGCCTGGGGCCGTTCCAGCAGCGGGTCATCGACGGCATGCTCGCGCGAGGCTACCCGCCCGAGTTCGCCGATCGCATCTTCCGGCAGATCGAGGGCTTCGGCGAATACGGCTTCCCCGAAAGCCATGCGGCGGGCTTCGCCCAGCTCGCCTACGTCAGCAGCTGGATCAAGTGCCACGAACCGGCCGCCTTCCTCGCCGCGATGCTCGACAGCCAGCCCATGGGCTTCTATGCGCCGGCGCAACTGGTGCGCGATGCGCGCGAGCACGGCGTCGAAGTCCGCGGCGTCGACGTACTGGCCAGCGACGCCGGCTGCACGCTGGAGGAACCGGATGGGGACGCGGCGGCAGGGCCGGCGGCGGCCGGCGCCGGGGCCCCGTTTCGCGACGGCATCGACCCGCGTCCGCAGCCGGCCGTGCGGCTCGGCCTCGACCGGGTCGGCGGCCTGTCGACCGCGGGCATCGAGCGCCTGCTCGAGGCGCGGCGGCGACGCGAGGCCGAGCGCGGCATCCGCCCCGGGGCCATGGCACCCGACGGCGGCAAGCTGCCCGCCCGCAGGGGACAGGCCCCAGGTGTCCTCGCCTTCGACAGCGTCGAGGACCTGGCCCGCGAAGCGCGACTCGATGCCCGGGACCTGCAGGCCCTGGCGCGGGCCGATGCCTTGCGCGGACTCGCGGGCCATCGGGCGCAGGCCCACTGGGAAGCCGCCGGCCTTGCCGGGCTGCCGGCGCTGCTCGAGCCGTCCCGCTTCGACGAAGCCCCCACCCGGCTGGCCGAGCCCGGCGTGGGTGAGGAAACCATCGCCGACTACCAGGCCCTCGGCATCCCGATGGGCGCCCATCCGGTCGCCCTGTTGCGCCGCCATCTCGATCGCTTCGGGGTCCGGCCGGCGAACGAACTGGCCGCCTACCCCGACGGCCGGCCGGCACGGGCGAGCGGCCTGGTCACCCACCGGCAACGCCCCGGAACCGCCCGGGGCGTGGTCTTCGTGACCCTCGAGGACGACACCGGCCAGGTCAACATCATCGTCTGGCCAGACCTCGTCGAGCGCTACCGCGCGGCGCTGCTCGGCTCCCGCCTCATGACCGTCTACGGCGTCTGGCAGCGCGATGCCGGCAGCGGACAGGTGCGCCACCTGGTCGCCCGGCGGATCGTCGACCACAGCGCCCTGCTCGGCCGGCTGGTGACGCGCTCGCGCGACTTCCACTGATGCTAATATCCCGACCCAGGTAAACCGATCGGTTTACCCATGCACCGGACGCCGCGGGCGCCACCGATGCGCCCCGGAGACAGTCCAGATGAACGACCTGCGCTCGCTGCGCCCCCTCCTGCCGATCCTCCTCGGCGCCTCGCTGCTGCTGACGCTATCCATGGGACTGCGCCAGAGCCTGGGCATCTTCATACCGCCGCTCACCGAGGACATCGGCATCTCGGTGGGCCAGTTCACGCTCGCGGTGGCGATCCAGAACCTCGCCTGGGGCTTCTTCCAGCCCCTGGCCGGCGCCTGGGCCGATCGCGTGGGCTACCGGCGCCTGATGATCGGCGGCGCGCTCCTCTACATCGTCGGCCTCGTCATGCTGATGCTGGCCCAGGGCTTCCTCGCGGTGCTGGTCGGCGCGGGCATCGCGATCGGCGCCTCGATGGCGGCGACCGGCCCCGCGATCACGATGGCGGTATCGGCCAAGCCCGTGTCGGCGGCGGTGCGCAGCACCGTGCTGGGAATCGTGTCGGCCGCGGGTTCCCTGGGCGCGATGGTTGCCGCCCCGATGGGCCAGATGCTGGCGCAGGCCTGGGACTGGCGGATCGGCGTGGCCGGCTTCGTCGCGCTCGGCCTGGTCATGCTGCCGGCCGCCTGGTACGCGGGCAAGGTCGATTCGGTTCCGGACGCCACGCCGCCGACCACCACCGACAAGCTCGGGGCGGGCGCGGCCGCCAAGGTCGCGATGCGCAACCCGGCCTTCCTCGTGATGGCGCTCGCCTATTTCGTGTGCGGCATGCAGCTGGTGTTCCTCACGACCCACCTGCCCACCTACCTCGACCTCTGCGGCATGGATCCCATGCTCAGCGCCCAGGCGCTCGGCGCGATCGGCGCCTTCAACATCCTCGGCAGCCTGTTCTTCGGCTGGGCCGGCGGCCGCTGGAACAAGCTCGGGCTGCTGGGCATGATCTACTTCGTCCGCTCCCTGGTGCTGGCGATGTATTTCGTGGCGCCACCCACGCCCACCAGCACGCTGGTGTTCGCGTCGATCATGGGCTTCCTGTGGATGGGCGTCGGCCCGCTGGTGGCCGGCTGGATCGTCGAGGCCTTCGGCCTGCGCTGGCAGGCGATGCTCGGCGGCATCGCCTTCGTCAGCCACCAGATCGGCAGCACCACCGGCGCCTTCGGCGGCGGGCTGATCTTCGACGCCGCCGGTTCCTACGACGCCGCCTGGCAGATCGGCGTCTCGCTCGGGCTCGCGGCGGGCATCATGCAGATCGCCTTCGCGTTCATCGGCAAGCGGCCGCCGCAGCCGCCCCTGCCCGCGGCGGCATGAGCCGCGCCTTCCCTGCGCAGCAGGGCGCCGACATCGGCGAACGCATCCTCGCGGCCGCCGAGCGACTCTTCTACGGCCAGGGCATCCAGGCCGTCGGCGTCGATGCGATCGCCGCGGCGGCGCACGTCAGCAAGCGCACCCTGTATCGGCACTATCCCTCCAAGGGGCTGCTGGTCGCCGCCTACCTGCAGCGACGCGCCGATGCCCTGATCGCCCATGAAGGCGAAGCCTGCGCCCGCGTGCTGCAGGCGTTCACCGGACTCGAGCGCTGGTTCGCCAGCTCGCGCTTCCGGGGCTGCCCCTTCGTGAACGCGGTCTGCGAACTCGGTGCCGAGCCGGGCCATCCGGCGGTGCTCGTCGCGGCCCGTCTCAAGGAGGAGCGACGCGCCTGGTTCGAGCAGGCGATGCGCGAAGCCGGTGCCCGCGATCCCGCGAACCTGGCGGAGCAGCTCATGATCGTCTTCGAA
>DAIMFM010000063.1:0-13224 GCA_036724585.1 Burkholderiaceae bacterium
CACGATCAGCAGCATCGCATCCCAGGTGCCGAGCAGCGCCCGCCGGCGCGCGGGTGTCGGCATCGGCGCGCCGGCGGGCGCGATGTCGGGCTTGCGCCGCACCTGGATGAGGATCGCGCCCATGTACAGCAGGGTGGCCAGCAGCCCCGGCACGAAGGCGGCGGCGAAAAGCGCCCCGATGGAGTTCATCGTCATGATCGCGTACAGGATCAGGATGATGGACGGCGGGATCAGCACGCCCAGCGTACCGCCGGCGGCCACCGAGGCGGCCGACAGGCTGTCGGCATAGCCGCGCGCGCGCATCTCGGGCATGGCCACGCGCCCGATGGTGGCCGCGGTGGCGAGCGACGAGCCGGTGATCGCGCCGAAGACGGCGGAGGCGCCCACGGTGGCCATCGCGATGCCGCCGCGGTGATGTCCGATCAGGGCGTGCACGCCGGTGTACAGGTTGCCTGACAGCCCGCTGTGGGCCGCGAACACGCCCATGAGGATGAACAGCGGCAGCACGATCATGCTCTCGCCGGAGATGGACTCGAACGGCAGGTTCGACAGGATGTAGGCGGCCTGGTCCCAGCCGCCCAGCCAGATCGACCCGACGGTGCCCACCAGCGCCATCGAGATGCCGATGGGGAAGCCCAGCGCGATGAGCCCGAGGACCAGCGCGAAGCCCAGGGGGCCGGCCAGCAGTTGCAGGCTCATTGCGGCGCGCCCGCTTCGCCCTCGGGCGGAGCCACCAGCGCCCGGCGTGCCCGCCACAGGCAGGCCAGGATCGTCAGGGCGAGCCCCAGCAGGAAGATGCCCCAGTGCCAGGTGACCGGGATGCCGAGATTCTGCGTGGTGTCCTGGTAGGCGTGATGCAGCAGCGCGGCCTGCCAGGCCAGCCAGCCGAGCAGGGCGAAGAGCAGCGCGCACATGAGGTGGATGATGGCCTCGAGCGCCCTGCGCACGCCGGCCGGCAGGCGTTCGACCAGCAGGTCCATGCTGATGTGGGTACCGTGGACGAAGCCATAGGGAATGGTCCAGGCGGCGCAGGCGACCAGGAACAGCTGCGCGATGTCGAAGACATCGACGAAGGCGCCGCCCACGACGCGCCGCCAGGCGATGTCCACGCACACCATCAGGGTGGGCGCCAGCAGGGCGGCCACGCCCGCCCATCCGAAGAAGTCGACGGTCCGGGTGAATGCGGAGCGCGGCGGATCGCGGTCCGGCTCCTCGGCTTCGGCCATGCCAGCGACGCCCGGGTCCTGGCGCTCAGGCCTTGTACTTCTTCACCAGCGCCAGCGCTTCCTTGTAGAGCCCCTGCGGATCGTCGACGCCCTGCGACTCGAGCCCGGCCAGGTAGTCGTTGATCATCGGCGTGAGCTGCTCGCGCCACTTGTCGCGCTCGGCGTCGTCGATGACGATGATCTCCTGCTTGCGCTTGACGGCATCTTCCTTGCCGGTGGCTTCCCACTTGTCCCACCAGGGGCCCACCTGCGCGAGCAGGGCGTCGCCCGTGCTGGCGTCGATGAGCTGTCGCAGCTCCTGCGGGAGGCCTTCGTATGTCTTCTTGTTCATGACGTAATAGAAGGCCGCCGCATACAGCCGGCAGTCGGTGTGGTACCTGAGCACTTCGTTGGCGCGAATCGCGCCCACCAGGTCCCAGGTCGTCATGAGCCCGTCGAGCGCACCCTTGGACAGCGCCTGGTAGATCTCCGAAGGCGGCAGGGTGAGGGCGCTGCCGCCCAGGTGTTCGATCATGGCGCTGACCGCCGGGCCGGGCGTGCGCATGCGCAGGCCCTTGATGTCCGCCAGCTGGCGCACCGGCTTGTCGACGGTGTGGACCAGCGCGCCGTGGTGCGTCATCAGCATGAGCACCTTGAAGTCGTCGTACTCGTTGCCCAGCTTGCCGTCCTGGTAGAGCTGCCACAGGGCGCGCGACCCGCTTTCGGCCCGATCGACCACGAAGGGCAGCTCCATGATCGAGGAGTGCGGGAAGCGGCCGCGGGGAATACCGCAAAGGCCGAGCGCGATGTCGGTGACGCCGGCCTTGACCTGGTCGCCCTGGCGATCGGCCCGCCCGAAGGTGGTGGACGCGTCGAAGATCTTGTAGTCGATCGCGCCGCTGCTCTTCTTCTTGAGGTCCTCGGCCCAGGGCTGGATGAAGTCCACCTGGAAGCCATGCGTGGCCGGCAGGTAGTGGCTGATCTTGAGTGTTACCTTGGCTTGCGCATGCACGATGGCGGGCATGGCGAGCGTGGCTGCCACGGCGCCCGTGCCCTGCAGAAAACCGCGGCGGTCGATCGTCCTGGTCATGCGGGTCTCCTCGTTGGGTTCTTTGATGCGGCTCGTGGCGCGCCTGCGGCCCATTATAGGGTTTTGGTACCGCCTGCATTCGACCGGGGGTGCGATGTCGCGAGGTGGACGGAGGTAGAAGGGGGCGGGACGGGAGGCCGATGGAGAAAGGCGTCCGTGGCGTGCGGCTACCCTGATTCGGGTGGTTGCGGCGGCACAATCCCCCCGTGTGCTGCTAACTCGTTGCTACGCCTTGCAGTAGCTTCCAGGCGGTATCCATTTCGGCCTTCAAGGTCGCCACCTGCTCCGCCACCGTCGTCGGGTGGGTAATGCCGAAAACGCTCTGGCCCGCCGCGTCGTAGGCCAGTCGCTCGTCGTCATGTTCGGCAATCGAGGCGAACGCCTCCCCGGTCAGCACCTGCTGCATCGGCATATCGAGCGGTACAGGGGCACCGGGGGCATGCCATGCGTCGATCCATTCGCTGCGTACGACCCGGCAGGGCTTGCCGCTGTGGGCGCGGGTGATGAGGGTGTCGTCGCTGCCGCTCGCGATGAGCCGCTTGAGCAACCCCGGAGGCGTGTGGTTCTCCTCGGCTCCCATCCACAGGGTGCCCAGCCAGGCACCTTGCGCGCCCATCGCAAGGCAGCCCAGGACCTGCGCACCGGAGGCGATACCGCCTGCCGCCAGCACTGGCGCATCGCCGGCGAGCGCAATGATCTGGGGCAGCAGGGACAGGGTGCCGATGGGTCCCGTGTGGCCACCTGCGTCATATCCCTGGGCCACCAGCACCTCCACTCCGGCCGCCAGCGCCTTGCGGGCGTGCCTCGGCGAGCCGACCAGCGAGAACGTGAGCTTCACGCGTCGGCGGGCTGCCTCGAGAAACTCCTGTCGCAGGCCGATGGCGGTTGCTACGGCTCGCGCTCCCGAGTCCAGTACAGCGGTGATCTGCTGTTCGAAGAGCCGCTCCGAGCGCACGTGTCGCGTGAAGAAGTGTTCGCGTCGCGGAGGCGCGATGCCGTACTGCTCACGCAACTTCGCGACGAACTCGCGGTGCGTCGACGGAATCGTGCTTCGGAGTGACGCCAGGTCGGCCTGCTCGGGGACGTTCGCGGGCAGCATCAGGTCGATGCCGTAGGGTCGCCCGGCCAGGCCGCGCTCCACGGTCGCGATGAGGTCCGGAATATGCTCCGGCATCTCGCGCGCGAGGCCGAGGACGGGGAAGCCGCCCGCCCGGGCAATCGCAATGACGACATCGGGTTCATGCGAGAAGCCGAAAATCGGAAGCTCGATTCCCAGCGTCCCGCTGATCGGGGTCATGAAGCGAGCCACGGCACGCTCCCCGTTCAGAGCGAATCGATGACCTGCATTCGACGTTCACCCCATAGCGCGTGCAGGCGCTCCGCATCCGCGGCCTTTGCCGCCGGCGTGCCGATGAGACCTCGCCAGGCATCGAGCAGTGCCTCGTGGCGCCTGAGCATGCCGTCCTGCCATGCCTGGTTCTCGGCACTCCACTGGCCAATTTCCTTCAGGTAGCGCACCGCACCGTCATGGAGCGCGGCGTCCATCGGGGGCGTTCCCGCCTTGCGAACGTCCCAGCGCGTCATGATCGGCGTTGCATCCTTATAGAGATCGTAGGTCTCGACGACAGCCTTGAGCATCGCGTACGCCTGGTCGGCACTCGAATCCGCATTCGTCGTGAGCATGGGGTGGCGATAGCCGATCATCCAGACCGGCTTCTCCTTGGACAGGCCCGGACCCAGCGATTCCTCGTAAGGCTCGACGAAGGGCAGGACACGTCGCGCGCGGGCCCAGCCGGCGTTGTCCGAGGCCGGCAATTCCACCCAGCCGATGCCGTGGGGACTCGCCTCGAGTTCGCGCAGTGCCGGACTCGCGGGCGCGGCCACGGTCGCATCGGCACGCCCCTCGATGAGGGCCTTCATCGTGGCGCCGTAGCCCGGCATTTCGATCAACTCGAGATCGTCCCACGACAGCTGGCCGAAGGCCATGATGGCTTCCATCTTGACGTTGACCGAACTGTTGGCCCGGGCTATCGCGAAGCGCTTGCCCTTGAGGTCCGTCAGGTTCCTGATGCCGCTCTCCGCGGTCACCACGACCGAGATCGAGTTGCGACGCCCGATGAGCGTTCGCAGGTTCTGTGGTCCGAGCTCCGGGAGGCAGTACTCGTAGATGCCCTCGCTCGCGAAGAAGACTTCATTGGCGAGCCAGCCGTAGTCGACTCGCCTGTCGATCAGGGGCTTGACCCTGCCGATCGCGGTTCCGGACGGCTGCAGGCGAATCCGGTAGCCGTACTTCCTGCCGAAGGCATCGGCGATCGCCGATGATTCGACGTATCCGCTGGAGCCGACGTCATAGGTGCTCCATATCATCGTTTCCGGAAGCGCTGTCCGTGCCGATACTCGTCCTGCCTGGCCGAGGGCGACGAGCGTCGCGGCGCCCGCGCCTGCCTGAAGAGCCTGCCTGCGTGTGAGCTTCATGGTGGGTCTCCTCCGGGGTTGTGTCGTCATGGTCAGTAATCCACCAGCGATCCGGGTCGCAGGCATGGATTGCGTTCTGCCAGGGGCACCCGGCGCATGATGTCCCGACCGATCACGGTCTTGTGCACCTCGCTCGCCCCTTCACCGATCTGGTTGAGCTTGGCATCGCGAAAGAAGCGTTCGAGCGGAAAGTCCTGCAGGTAGCCGCGTCCTCCCGTCAGCTGCAAGGCGTCGGTCACCACCTCCATGCACAGGTCGGCGGCGTGCAGCTTGATCATCGACGCGAAGGGGACGACATCCGGATCGCCGCGATCGTATTTGTCGGCAGTCAGGGCGAGCAGGGAGCGGGAGGCCTCGATGCGCGTGACCATGTCGGCCAGCATCCATTGGACTCCCTGGTGCGCGCCGAGCGGCTTGCCGAAGCCGTGGCGGTCGTTCACATAGGTTGCCGCGATCTCGACCGCGCCGATGGCCCGGCCAAGCGCCATGGCGGCATGGCCGATCCGGGCTCGCAGCAGCGCGTCCTGGGCCAGGCTGAATCCTTCGCCTTCCGCGCCGAGGCGATGACTTGCCGGCACGCGGACATCGACCAGCTCCAGGGAGGCAATCGGCACGCCCCACCAACCAAGCTTGCCGATCTCGGGGCTGATCGTCAGGCCTGCCGCCTCCCGGTGGACGAGAGCGGCGAGGAACTTCCCCTTGTCGGTCGCGTCGCGCCCGACGATCACGATCCAGTCCGCCGACGTCGCGCGGGTGATGAACTTCTTGCGTCCGCTTATGACGTATGCATCGCCATCGCGCCGAAACGTGGTCTGCAGCGCGCGTACGTCGGAGCCGGCCTCCGGCTCGGTCAACCCGAAGGCCGCCTGCAATTCACCGGTACACAAGCGAGGCACGATCTCCTGTTTCAGCGCTTCGCTGCCGCCGGCGACGATCGCACGCGACGAGAGATCGGCCCCGGTAATGAGGGAAGCCGTCGCGCTGCAGACGCGGCCGGCCTCCTCGATCAGCCGGATGCGCAGTGCCTGGCGTCCATCGGTGCCGCCGTAGGCACGTGGGAAGGCCGTACCGATGATGCCTTCGCGCGCCAGTATCCGGAGATTGTCGTCCGCCAGGACATCCCTGCGCGCGACATCCGCGGCATTGGGGCCGAAGACGGTTCGGCACAGTACCCGCATGCGCTCGACGACCGCTTGCTCGTCGGGGTCGAGGCTGCCAGGGAAATGGTCGCCGAAGAGTCGTGGGGCGGGCGATTCGTGGGGATCCATGGCAGTTCTACCCTCATGGCTGCTGAGTCGGTTCCCAGCGTCCTCGGGACATTGGAACGATCGGGGGGCGATCTCAACAGGCGTTTCGCACAGCGGAACGGCAGCGTCGCAGATTGACCGAAAGCGTCGTTGGCGCCCATCATGAGCGCCGGTCCCTCGCCTGGACGTGTCGCCATGGAATCCACCCGCAGCGTCTCGATTCGTCCTCGTCAGCGGCGGGCCGCGGCACAGGGGGAGGCAATTCGGGCCGAGTTCGCCGCCTCGGACGGCGATCGGGACAACATGCCGCCGGAACCCGGGATCGATAGGCAGTTCGCAACGAACCTGGCGCGCGGGTTGCAGGTGCTGCGCGCCTTCACGCCAGCGGAGCCCATGCTGGGCAACCGCGAACTCGTCGACCGCACCGGGCTGCCGAAGGCGACGGTCTCGCGGCTGACGTATACGCTCACGTTCCTGGGATATCTCGTGCGAGTCGACCGGTTCCAGAAGTATCGGCTGGGTGCGGGCGTGCTGACTCTCGGGTATCCCTTGCTCGCCAGTCTCAGGGTGCGTCAACTGGCGCGGCCGGCGATGGAGCGGATCGCCGCGGAGACAGGCTGCACGGTGAACCTCGGGATGCGCGACGGGCTCAGCGTCGTCTTCGTCGATACCTTCCGCATCGATCGCAGCAACCTGTACCAACCGGATATCGGGAGCACCCGTCCGCTGCTGTCCACTTCGGTCGGTCGCGCGCTGGTCCTCGTCATGCCGCCACAGCAGCGGCTGGCGCTGCTGAACCGGCAGAAGGTCGCCGATCCGGCAGGATTCGAGCGCGACCATACAAGACTCGAAGTCGACGAGAAGAACCTGCGTGAGCGCGGCTTCTGTCACAGCCGGGGCGACTGGCGGCGCGAGATCCACGGTGTTTCGGTTCCGATACGCCGACACGAGGAAGGCTTTGCATTGAACTGCACGATGTCGACCTTCCGGCTTCGCGAGCGCTTCCTGGAGGACGAGGTCGCGCCGCGCCTGATCGAGACCGTGCACGAGATCGAGCTGGCGCTGGGGCTGCCGTAGTGCGACTGGCAGGCGTCCGGCGCGCGCAGGCCACACGTCCTTGCCAGGCCGGCGATAGCCGGTGCCCTGGCTGCGCTCGTTCGCGCCATTCGCGCAGATCGTTCACAATCCTGTATTGCTTCGGCCATGGGCTGGGATACGCCGAGACTCGGCCAGCTTCAGGAGACTTCGGATGAACGCACCCCTGGAACGGAACCTGCGCGAGGTCAGCCTCGACGACAAGTACGATGCGACCGAGGGCCTGGTGTACCTCACCGGGACCCAGGCGCTGGTGCGCCTGCCGCTGATGCAGCGCCAGCGCGACCTCGCGGCCGGGCTGGACACGGCCGGCTACATCACCGGCTACCGGGGCTCGCCGATAGGCGGCTACGACCTGGCGCTCACCAAGGCGCGGACCCAGCTCGACGAGCACCACGTCAAGTTCGTGCCCGGGGTCAACGAGGACCTCGCGGCGACGGCAGTCTGGGGCACGCAGCAGGCCAATCTCTTTCCCGGTGGCAAGTACGACGGCGTGTTCGGGATCTGGTATGGCAAGGGTCCCGGCGTCGACCGCAGCGGCGACGCCCTGCGGCACGCGAACCAGGCCGGTACCGCGCCGCATGGCGGCGTACTTGCGATCGCCGGTGACGACCATGCCGCCAAGTCGTCGACCATGGCGGCGCAGACCGATTTCATCTTCAGCGCGGTGTCGATCCCGGTGCTGGCACCGGCCACCGTCCAGGACTACATCGACTACGGCCTGCAGGGCATCGCGATGTCGCGCTTCAGCGGGCTCTGGGTGGCGCTCAAGGCGGTCACCGACACGATCGAGGTCGCCGGCATCGTCGATGTGTCGCAGCAGCGCCTGTCGATGGTGATTCCCGAGGGCGTGGAGATGCCCGAGGGCGGCCTGAACATCCGCTGGCCCGAAGTCACGTTCCCGCAGCTCGAGGAGCGTCTCACACGCTGGAAGCTGCCGGCGGCGCTCGCATGGGCGCGCGCCAACCGGCTGGATCGCAACGTCCTGGGCCGTGCCGACGGCGAGCCGGCGCGGCTGGGGATCATCAGCACCGGCAAGAGCTGGCTCGACACGATGCAGGCGCTGGCCGATCTGGGCATCGACGACGCGACGGCCAAGGCGATCGGATTGCGGGTCTACAAGGTGGCCATGCCCTGGCCGCTCGAGCCCGAAGGCATCCGCGAGTTCTGTGCCGGCTGCGACGAAGTGCTGGTGATCGAGGAGAAGCGCTCGCTGATCGAGACGCAACTCAAGGAGGCACTGTACCCGCTGGCGCAGCGCCCGCTCGTCGTCGGCAAGACCGACGAGACCGGGGCCCTGCTGCTGCCGGAGTGGGGCGAGCTCACGCCGGCGCTGTGCGCGCGCACGATCACCGCGCGGCTGCGTCGCTTCGCGGCGGCGCAGGCCGACCTCGGCGATGCCCGCGGCGGCTCGCTCGATGCGGCGCTGGCGCGCTGCGAGGCGCGGATCGCGCTGCTCGATGCGAAGGACAAGTCGAGCGCCGAACTCGTGCCCGCGGGCGACCGGATCCCGTACTTCTGCTCCGGCTGCCCGCACAACACCTCCGCCCGGGTGCCGGAGGGCTCGCGCGCGCTGGCGGGCATCGGCTGCCACTACATGGCGATGTGGATGGACCGCGAGACCGCGACCTTCACGCACATGGGTGCCGAAGGGGCGAGCTGGGTCGGGCAGGCGCCGTTCACCGAAACGGGGCACGTCTTCCAGAACCTCGGCGACGGCACCTACTTCCACTCGGGTTCCCTGGCGATCCGGCTGGCCGTGGCGACGAAGACGCCGTTCACCTACAAGATCCTCTTCAACGACGCGGTCGCGATGACCGGTGGCCAGCCCCACGACGGGCCGCTGACCCCGCAGATGATCGCGCGCCAGGTGGCGGCCGAAGGGGTGGAGAAGATCGTCGTCGTCACCGACGAGCCGGACAAGTACCCGAGCGGCTATTTCGATGCCTCGGTCACCGTCCATCACCGCAGCGCGCTCGACGATGTGCAGCGCGACCTGCGCGAGTATCCCGGCGTGTCGGTGCTGATCTACGACCAGACCTGCGCGGCCGAGAAGCGCCGGCGACGCAAGCGCGGTACCTTCCCCGATCCGCAGAAGCGCGTCTTCATCAACGAGGCGGTCTGCGAGGGCTGTGGCGACTGCAGCGTCAAGTCCAACTGCGTGTCCGTCGAGCCGGTGGAGACCGAGTTCGGCCGCAAGCGCAAGATCAACCAGTCCTCCTGCAACAAGGACTACTCCTGCGTCGACGGCTTCTGCCCGAGCTTCGTCACCGTCCACGGCGGCAAGCTGCGCAGTGGACGGGTGGGTGCCGCGAAGGACGGCGCGCCGGCGGCCCCGGCCACGCAGAAGACCCCGGTCGCGGCCTCGATCGCGCAGGATGTCCCGCCCGCCACGCTGCCCGCGATCGATGGCTCCTATGCGCTGATGATCACCGGCATCGGTGGCACCGGCGTGGTCACGATCGGCCAGTTGCTCGGCATGGCCGCGCACCTGGAGGGCAAGGCGGTCACCGTGCTCGACGTCACCGGTCTCGCGCAGAAGAACGGCGCGGTGATGAGCTTCCTGCGCTTCGCCAATCCGGGCGAGCCGCTCTATTCGCCGCGCATCGGCTCGGCCGCCGCGGATGCGGTGCTCGGCTGCGACGTGCTGGTGACGGCCGGGCGGGAGGCGCTGGCCCGGATGGCCCCGGGGCGCACCCGGGTCGTCGCCAACCTGTCGGCCACGCCGACCGCCGACTTCACGCGCAATCCCGACTGGAAGTTCCCGCTGGGCGAAATGGAGGCATCGATCATCGCCGCCATCGGCGATCGCTCGGCCGCCGGCTTCGTCGATGCGACCCGGCTGGCGACGGCGCTGCTCGGCGATGCGATCGCGACCAACCTCTTCATGCTCGGCTACGCCTGGCAGCGCGGCCTGATCCCGCTCTCGGCCGAGGCGATCGAGCGGGCGATCGAGCTCAACCAGATCGCGGTCGAGTCCAACAAGCGGGCATTCGCCTGGGGTCGCGTCGCGGCGGTCGATCCCGATAGAGTCGAGAAGGCGGCGGCGCCGGTGTCGTCGATCGCGATCGTGCGCAAGCCGGCGCGGCTCTCGCTCGACGAACTCGTGGCGCATCGCGCCGAGTTCCTGACCGCCTACCAGGACGCCGCCTATGCGAAGCGCTACACCGACTTCGTCGCCAAGATCCGCGCGGCCGAGGAACGTGTGGCCGGCAAGGGACCGCTGAAGCTCACCAAGGCGGTGGCCCGCTACTTTGCCAAGCTGATGGCGTACAAGGACGAGTATGAGGTCGCCCGCCTGTACACCGCCGGCCGCTTCCTCGAGCAGCTGCAGAACCAGTTCGATGGCGACTTCCGCCTGAGCTTCCACCTGGCGCCGCCTCTGCTCGCCAGGCGCAACAGCAAGGGCGAGCTGGTCAAGCGCGAGTACGGGCCCTGGATGCTGAAGGCCTTCGGCGTACTCGCGAGGCTGCGCGGACTGCGCGGCGGGCCGTTCGACATCTTCGGCCGCACCGAGGAACGCCGCGAGGAGCGGGCGCTGATCGACGAGTACGAGCGCACGATCGGCGACCTGCTGCCCCGGCTCACGAACGACAACCTGCCGATCGCGGTGCGCATCGCGTCGGTGCCCGAGGAAATTCGCGGCTACGGGCACGTAAAGGCGCGCCACCTTGCCGCGGCGCGGCAGAAACGCGCGGAACTGCTGGAGACCTTCGACGAGGTGAAGGCGCTGCACGAAGCCGCCTGAGGGCGGCCCGGCTTGACCTCTTCAGACGAACGAGGCTAGCCTTGCTGCATTGCAGCTCCGGGAGCGGCGCGCCGTAACCGCAGCTGCTTGGGATTGCAATTACAAGAGGGGCGTGTCGAATCGGCCGCCCCCGCCTGGAGATAGTCAACGATGAAACGTCGCAGTCTCATGACGTCGGCGCTCGGCGCCGGCGTGCTCGCAATGCTTGCCCACGCCCCGCTTGCCGTGGCGCAGCAAGGTCCCATCAAGATCGGTGTGCCGACCGCGGTCCAGCTGCAGGTCGGCAGGGATACGCAGGATGCGGTCCAGATGGCGATCGACGAGGTCAATGCCAAGGGCGGCGTGCTGGGCCGGCAGCTCGAGATGGTCGTGGCCGACGAGACCGAGAAGCCGGAAGCCGGCATCAATGCGATCAAGAAGCTCACGGCCGAGGACAAGGTCGATGTCCTGATCGGTGGCTTCACCAGCGGCGTGACGCTCGCCCAGCTGCCGCACATCTCGCGTGCGAAGACGATCTATCTCGGCGTGGGCGCCGCATCGCCGGCCATCACGCAGCGGGTGGCCAAGGACTACGACAACTACAAGTACATCTTCCGGGTGGGGCCGATCAACGCCGCGCACCAGGCGCGACAGCTGACGACCTTCATCTCCGATTTCGTGATCGGCGAACTCGGTGTCAAGGACGTCGCGATCGTCGGCGAGAACGCCAAGTGGGTGCAGGACCTGGTGCCCATCCTCAAGAAGGGCGCGACCGACGCGGGCGCCGACGTGCGCTTCAGCGAACTGTTCGACACCCAGAGCTCGGACTTCTCGCCGATGTTCTCGAAGATCCGGTCTTCGGGCGCCGGCTTCATCGTCGTCGTCCTCGCGCACGCCTCGAGCGACATCTTCGCCAAGCAGTGGCACGACGCCCAGGTTCCCATTCCCTACGGCGGCATCGACGTCAAGGCGATGGACAGCGACTTCTGCGAGCGCCTCGACGGGAAGGCGGTCTCGCATACGGCGGGCAACTTCGCGATTCGCGCGCCGTTGACGTCCAGGACGATCCCGTTCTTCGATGCGTTCAAGGATCGCACGGGCCGTGCGCCGGTCTACACGGCGTTCGCCTCCTATGACGGCGTCCACATCTATGCCGAGGCGGTGGAGCGGGCCGGCACGCTGGAGGCCGACGCGGTGATCGCGGAGCTGGAGAAGACCAGCTACGAAGGGGTCCCGGGCCTGATCGAGTTCGACGAGAGCCATGACGTGAAATCGGGCGGCAAGCACCCGAACATGCTGTTCGCGCAATGGCAGCCCGATTGCGGGCGCGAAGTCGTCTTCCCCAGGCATGTCCGCACGGCCGATCCGATCCTGCCGCCGTGGATGGAGAAGAAGTAAGCAGCATCCGGCCCGTACTTGACGATATCGAATCGCCGGGGCTAGCCTCGCAGAACTCGCAGCCCGCGGAACTCGAGGCAGTTCCGCGAGCGCTGCCCAATCAAGAGGCGTGCTGCCCCGGCCGTCTCGACAAGAGGAGACTTCGATGATACGGCGTACTTTGATCAAATCGGCGCTGGGCGCCGGCCTGGCGGCAGCACTGGCCCAGGCTCCGGTCGCCATGGCGCAGCAGGAGCCGATCCGGATCGGCGTGCCGACGGCGATCCAGCTGCAGGTCGGCCGCGACACTCAGGAAGCGGTCCAGATGGCGATCGAGGAGATCAATGCCAAGGGTGGCGTGCTCGGCCGCAAGCTCGAGATGATCGCGGCCGATGAAACCGAGAAGCCCGAGGCGGGGATCAACGCGATCAAGAAACTGACGGCCGAAGAGAAGGTGGACGTGCTGATCGGCGGCTACACCAGCGGGGTCACCCTGGCGCAGCTGCCGCACATCTCGCGGGCCAAGACCATCTACCTCGGCGTGGGGGCGGCATCGCCCGCCGTGACGGCGAAGGTCAAGACCAACTACGACAACTACAAGTACATCTTCCGCGTGGGCCCGGTCAATGCGGCCGACCAGGCGCGGCAGCTCACCGGCTTCCTGGCCGACTTCGTGGGCGGCGAACTCGGGTTCGAGAAGGTCGCGATCGTCGGCGAGAACGCCAAGTGGGTGCAGGACCTGGTGCCCATCCTCAAGAAGGGCGCCACGGAAGCCGGCGTCGATGTCCGCTTCACCGAGCTCTTCGACACCCAGACCTCGGATTTCGCCCCGCTGTTCTCCAAGGTGCGTGATTCCGGCGCCCAGTTCCTGGTCGTCATCCTGTCGCACGCCTCGAGCGACGTCTTCGCCAAGCAGTGGTACGACGCCCGTTTCCCGATGCCCTACGGCGGGGTCGACGTGAAGAGCATGGACGGCGACTTCTGCGAGCGGATCGGCGGCAAGTCGGT
>DAIMFM010000064.1:0-13176 GCA_036724585.1 Burkholderiaceae bacterium
CGGCGGCAATCGCTGGCTCGGGCCGCTCGGCGGCCTGGCCGCCGGCCTCGGCCTGGCCTGGCTGGCGAGCAGCCTCGGCCTGTCCGAGGAGTTCGGCACGATCATCCTGGTCGGGCTCATGCTCGCCCTCGGCCTGATGCTCTATCGCCGACTGGTCGCGTCGCAACGCGGGCCATCCATGCAGGGCGCCAACGGGGCGGTGCTGCGCGAGCGAATGGCAGCGCACCCGATGGCCACCCCCGGCGGTGGCGCGGCGGCGCCGGCCGGCGCGGTCGCCCATGGTCCGATCGGCGTGCCGGCGGACTTCGACATCGACGGCTTCGTCCACCAGGCCAAGGTCCAGTTCATCCGCCTGCAGGCGGTGTTCGATGCCGGCGACCTGAAGGACCTGCGCGAGTTCACTTCGCCGGAAGTCTTCGCCGAACTCAAGCTGCAGCTCGACGAAGCGGGCGGCGCTGCGCAGCGCACGGACGTCGTGCAACTGGAGGCCGAACTGCTCGGCATCGAGACGACCCCGACCGAGTACATCGCCTCGGTCCGGTACACGGGCATGCTGCGCGAGCAGGCCGACCAGGCGGCGGAGCCGTTCCAGGAGGTCTGGAACCTCGCCAAGCCGGTCGACGGGTCGGGCGGCTGGGTCCTGGCCGGGATCCAGCAGGTCTGAGATGACCCGGACGGCACCAGCGCCTGCCCGGCAGCTCGCCCGGCTGGCGCTCCCCACCCTGGTCCGGGCACTCAATCATGTGCTCGACCAGCATCCGGCCGCCCGCGAGCGCCTGCGGATGTTCGGCGAGCGACGCCTGCGGCTCGGGGTGGATGCCGGCGCGGGCTGGGGCTTCGTGCCCGATCTCTGGCTGGCCATCGATGCCGATGGCCGGCTGGTGCCGGCCGATGCGGGCGAGGCCGGTGTGCAGATGATGCTGCGGCCGTCGCCACAGGCCGGCTTCGACTGGTTGCGCGACGGCGTGCGCGGCATCTCCAGGCACGTCCGGATCGAAGGCGACGTCATGCTCGCCGCAACCGTCGGCGAGCTGCTGGAGTCGGTGCGCTGGGACGGCGAGGAAGACCTGAGCCGCTTCGTCGGCGACATCGCCGCAAGGCGGATCGCCGAAGGCGCCCGCGCCGCCCGGGGCGTGGTCGCCGATGCGGGCGAACGCCTGCACCGCCAGTTGGGCGGCTTCATCGAATCCGGCGAATCACCCCTGGCGCGCAGCGCCGATCTCGACGGACTGCACGCCCGGACCGCCGCGATGGCGCAGCGCCTCGACACGCTCGACCGCCGCCTGCGCGAACGCGATACGCCCGCAGCCGACTGAGCCGGGCCTCCCGCCGGTATGGGGTTCGACGTCACCCGGCTCGTGCGCCGCGTCCGCATCGCCAGCCGTCGCCTGTGGCTCACCTACGGCGTCTTCTGGGTAGGCGCGATCCTCGTCGGGCTCGTGGCCGTCGCATACGCCAAGGTGATCGACGGCGCATTCGCCTTGTTCAACCTGGCGGTCGCGTACGCCGCCTGGTCGCCACTGCTCGTCACCCCGATCATCGGCGTGGCCGCGGCCTGGCTCACCCGACGCTATTTCCCGGGCGCCGAGGGCAGCGGCATTCCGCAGGTGATCGCGACGGTCAAGTCGTCGGAATCCAGGCGGCGCGACGCGCTCCTCTCCCTGCGGGTCATGGTCGGCAAGATCCTCGTCTCCACGCTCGGCATGCTGGGCGGCTACACGATCGGCCGCGAAGGACCCTCGGTGCATATCGGCGCGGCGGTGATGTACACGATGCGGCGCGCCTATCCACGCAGCTCGGGCCGGATCGACCGCCAGTTCATCGTCGCCGGCGGTGCGGCAGGCCTGGCCGCCGCGTTCAACACCCCGCTGGCCGGCGTGATCTTCGCCTTCGAGGAGATCAACAAGAATTTCGAGCAGCGCACCAGCGGCACCCTGATCACCGCGATCCTGTTCGCGGGCGTCGTCGCGCTGGCGCTCGCCGGCGACTACAACTACTTCGGGCGCATCCACGTACCGCAGGAGTATCCGCCCGACCTGGTACTGGCCGTCCTCTGCACGGCCCTGGCCACGGGTGTCTCCGGCGCCGGGTTCGGCTGGCTGATGCTCAATGTCGTGCGCTGGATGCCGGCACGGCTGCGGGCGTTGCGCCGTGACCATCCGTACCGCTTCGCGCTGCTGTGCGGCTTGATCCTCGCGCTGATCGGTGTCGCCAGCGGCGGGATCACCTTCGGCAGCGGCTATCGCGAGGCGCAGGCCCTGCTCTCCGAGGAGGAGTCGGTGAGCATCCTGTATGCACCGCTCAAGGCCGCCGCGCTGCTGGTCAGCTACCTGGTCGGCATGCCCGGCGGAATCTTCGCACCGACGCTGTCGATCGGCGCCGGGGTCGGGCACATGGTCAGCGTGCTCTTTCCCGATGTCGCCCTGTCCGCGCTGATCGCACTGGCGATGGTCGGCTATCTCGCGGCGGTCACCCAGGCGCCGATCACTTCGTTCGTGATCATGATGGAGATGACCGACGGCCATGCGATGGTGATCGCCCTGATGGCGACCGCAGTGATCGCGAGCAGCGTGTCCAAGGCGATGACGCCGCCGCTGTACGAATCGCTCGCGCGCGCATACATGGGTCCGCTGGCGGCGCCTGCGCGCTAGTGGGCGGTCGCGCGCCCCAGCGGTCGCGCGGCCGGTTCGGGCGCGGGCGGCTGCGCGGCGGGCAGGCTCACGGTGAAGCAGCATCCCCTGCCGGGTTCGCTGCTCGCCTCCAGCGTCCCGTCCATCAGCTCGACGAGATTGCGCGCGATCGCCAGGCCGATGCCGGTCCCCGGTATCGTGTCGTCGCGCCCGAGCCGGTTGAAGGGCTCGAACAGGTGGGCGAGCTGCTCCGCGCCGATGCCCATGCCCGTATCGCGGACGCGCAGCTCCAGCCGTGCCGAGCCGCGTTCCTTCGTGGCCTCGATCCGCACCGTGCCGCCGGGCCGGTTGTACTTGATCGCGTTGCTCAGGAGGTTCACCAGCACCTGGCGCAGGCGGGTCGGATCGGCGTTGGCATGCCGCGCCGACGGGTCGATGTGCGTCGAGACGAGTATCCCCTGTTCGCTGCCGAGCGAGCCCACCAGGTGCAGGCTCTCGGCGACGACCAGTTCGAGGTCGATCCTGCCGATCTGGACGCGAACGTTCCCGGACTCGATCCTCGAGAGTTCCAGCAGGTCGTTGATCATGTCGAGCAGGTGCCAGCCGGACTGCTCGATGACGCGCACCGCCTCGGCCTGCGCTTGGCTGAGCGGCTCGTCGGGCCGGTTGGCGAGCAGCTGCGCGAAGCCGAGCAGGGCGTTGAGCGGTGTACGCAGTTCATGGCTCATGCGGGCCACGAAGTCGGTCTTGGCGCGGCTCGCCGCTTCGGCCTTCTCCCGCGCCATCTCGGCGAGGGCACGCTTTTCCGTCTCCGACAGGTCCTGGATGACCGCCACCATGCGCACCACCCGGCCGCGCGCATCGCGGATCGGGCTCGTCACGGCGTCGACGCTGATCGCGCTGCCGTCCTCGCGCAGCAGCCGGAAGCGCCGCTGCAGCTGGTCGGTGGGCCGGGTCGCGAGCGAGGACCAGGCCCGCGCCTCCGCCTCGCGCTCCTCCGGATGGACCAGCTCGAGCAGGGAGCGCCCCGCGAGCGCCGGCTCGCGCATGCAGACCAGCTGGTAGAAGTGCGGGTTCGCCTGTGCGATGCGCTGGTCGGGCGTTATCTCGACGATGCCGGCCGGCGTGTTGCCCAGCAGCGTGCGCAGTCGTTGTTCGCTGCGAGCGAGTGCGGCGGTGATGCGTCGGCGGATCTTCATCTCGCCCGCCAGCTCGCCGGTACGACGCTCGACCAGGCGCGCCACCTCGGCGCTGCGCCCGGCCAGCGAGAGCAGGAAGGCGGCGAGGGTGAGGGCGCCGAACACCGCCGCCGCCCGCGTAGTGCCCGTGGCCGCCGGGACGTCGGTCGCCGCCTCGAAGTACAGCCCGATCCTGCGCCCGGCCAGCGGGAACTCGTCGTGCCACCGCGCCATGGGCGCGATGCTCGGCGCTGGCTGCCGCGCGGCATCGGGACAGGCGCCATTGTCGGTCAGGACACGCGGTAGCGGATCGGTGAGGTCCAGGATGCAGTGCAGGAACTCCGGCCCCAGGCCCTCGAAACTGGCGTGCGCCAGGGCGTCCATCTCCAGCGCGACGAAGGCGACGCCCGCCGGCCGGGTGATGGTCGAGGCGTGGGGGCGCGCCGAAGGCAGGCCGCGCGCGTCGACACGCTTGTAGACCACGATGCCCAGGCCGTCGCCGGGGCTCTGCGTGAGCACGAAGCCGCCGGTGGCGGTCTGGAACCCGGAGCGCATCGCGCGGCGGATCGTGTCGCCGACGCCGGGGATCGACAGGGTATCGACACCGAGCGCGCGCTGGTTCGGCCGCAGCGGTTCGATCAGCGAGATCACCATGGCGTCGGCGTCTGGAGCCGCCGGCACGAGCGTGTTGTCCCGGCCACGCGCGAGGATGCGGAAACCGGGCCCGTGCATTTCGCGCTGGCGCAGCAGGAACTCGTCGCGGCCCCCGGGATCCACGTGCCAGGAGGCGCCCAGCGCGCGTATCGCCGGCGAGCGCGCGAGCAGGGGCGCGGTGAAGCTGCGGAACTCGGCTCGCGTCACCACTTCGCTGGCACTGAGGTGGCCGTGGGTCGCGTCGAGGATCAGTTGCACTTCCTCGATCTGCCCCAGGAATCCACGGGCCGCCTCCGTGCTCTTGCGGACGAACTCGCCCTGCGCCGCCGTGCGCTCGGCCGATTCCTGCCGCGCCATCGCGGTGGCGATCACCAGCCCGGCGAGCAGCATGGGCAATGCCGCCGTGAGGACCAGGGGGCGCCACTCGGGCCGCGGGCGGGCCACGAGGGCCAGGGTGGCCGGGAGGAACACGGCCACGCCGAGGGTGTCGGCCACCCAGAGGCGGTACCCGACCGCCAGGAGGTGCTCGGCCGGCAGGCGACCGCTTGCATGTAGCACGGCGATGCCCGCGATCGTGCCGGCGAGGCATGCCACGGGGCCGGCGAGCAGGAGCAACGCGACGATCCGCTTCGGTTCGGAGGGTGGCGGCGCGCCGGGGGGCAGGAGCCTGCGGACCAGGGCCGCCCCGAGCGCCGACCGGCCGACGTTGAGAAGGCCCGCGACGAGGCCGGTTGCAACGGCCCCGCCCATGCCGGCCGCGGTCACCGGTTCCATCGACAGCACCATCGCGAGGATGCCGACGAAGGCGCCGACCAGGGCGCGCGGGCCGACGGCGAGCATCGCCGCCATGGCGATGCCGGCGGGCGGGAAGATGGCCGTGATCTGGCTCGAATCGGCCGTCATGGCGACGGCCGCGGTGCCGGTGGCCCAGCATGCCAGCGCAGTCAGCAGGATCGCTTTCATCGGTCGGGGACTTCCTCGGGCGCTCGCGAGTGTTTCATGCGGGACCCGGGATCCGTCGCCTGGATCGACGGCCGGCGGCCCTGCACGCGCCAGCGGCCGCGGCCTGCGGTTTGCCCGGATGCGCCGGACCGTGCCGGTCAGGGCAGGGCGACGAGATGCTGCTTGAGCTTCGCCAGCAGCGCCACCAGCTGCCGCTTCTCGGGCGGCGAGAGGCCCGCCATGAGCTCGACGACCCAGGCTTCGTGCCGTTGCGCCATGCGGCGGAAGTGGCGCCGCCCCCGGGCCGTGAGATGGACGGTGAAGGCCCGCCGGTCGCGCGGATCCTCGCGACGCTCCACATGGCCTTCCCGGGCGAGCCTGTCGGTCAGGCCGGTGACGTTGCCGCCGGTCACCATCAGGCGACGCGAGAGTTCGCGCATCTTCAGGCCCTGGGGACAGCGCTCGAGCTGCGCCATGAGGTCGAAGCGCGCGAGCGATTCGTCGCATTCGCGGCGCAGCCGGCTGCGCAGGCGGCCTTCGATGAGGCTGGTGCAGGTGAGCATGCGCAACCACAGCCGCACCGCCTCGTGGTCGCGCTCGCCCAGGCGCGACTCGAGGTCGGGCATGCCGGACGATTCCGTGTCCCGCGTGGCCCCTGGCTTGTCGGGCATCCGGTCTTCCCGTCGTTCCTGCGCTGCCGCCGATGCCCGATTCTAGCCTCCGGGTCCGGGATCGTTCAGTCCTCAATCATTTCCGGCGCGCGGGGATTGACCAGGAACTTCATAAGTGAAACATTCCTGTAGGCGCGGCCGCCGTGCCGCGACTCCCCGGAGGGATCCATGCGCATAGCCTGCATCGGCGGCGGCCCCGCCGGCCTGTACTTCGCGATCCTCATGAAGCAGCGCGATCCCTCGCATCGGATCACGGTGTACGAGCGCAACCGGGCCCGCGACACCTTCGGCTGGGGCGTCGTCTTCTCCGACGCGACCATGGAGAACATGTTCGCGCAGGACCACGAGACGGCGCAGGCGATCTCGCAGGCCTTCAACCACTGGGACGACATCGAACTGCGCATCCGCGGGCGCACGATCCGCAGCAGCGGCCACGGCTTCGTGGGCATCGGCCGGCAGCGCATGCTCGGCATCCTCCAGCAGCGGGCCGAAGCGCTCGGTGTCGATCTCGTCTTCGAGCGCGAGGTCGAATCCGACCTCGAGTTCCCCGACGCCGACCTGGTGGTGGCGAGCGACGGCATCCACTCGCGCGTGCGCCAGCGCCATGCCGAGGTCTTCGGCCCCGATGTGGTGGCCCGGCCGAACCGCTTCATCTGGCTGGGCACCCGGAAGCTGTTCGACGCCTTCAACTTCATCTTCGAGAAGACCGCGCACGGCTGGTTCCAGGCGCATGTCTATCGCTTCGATGAATCGACCAGCACCTTCATCGTCGAATGCCCGGAGCAGGCCTGGCGTGCCCACGGCCTCGATGCGGCCAGCCAGGAGGAATCGATCGCGTTCTGCGAACGGCTGTTCGCCGCCCATCTCGACGGCAATCCCCTGCTCGGCAACTTTCGCCACCAGCGCGGTTCGGCGTGGCTCAACTTCCAGCGCATCCGATGTCGCCGCTGGCATCACTTCAACGGCTCGAGCCAGGTGGTGCTCATGGGCGATGCCGTCCACACCGCGCATTTCGCCATCGGCTCGGGTACCCGGCTCGCGATCGACGACGCGATCGCCCTGGCCGGCCTGCTGTCGGATTCGGGCGATGCGCGCTCCGGGTTGCCCGCGCTGCTGGCGCGCTACCAGGCCGAGCGCGAGATCGATGTCCTGCGCCTGCAGAATGCCGCCTGGAACGCCATGGAATGGTTCGAAGCCTGCGGCGAGCGCTATTGCGACGTCCTCGAGCCCGAACAGCTCATGTACTCGATGCTCACCCGCAGCCAGCGGATTTCGCACGAGAACCTGCGGCTGCGCGATCGCGAATGGCTGGAGGGCTACGAGCGCTGGTTCGCCGGGCGCGCCGAAGCCGCGGCGGGACGGGAGCGCTCGCCGGCGACCGGGCAGGGGGCGCGGCAGCGCCCGCCGCCACCCATGTTCACGCCCTTACGCCTGCGCGAACTGCGGCTGCGCAACCGGATCGTGGTCTCGCCCATGGCGATGTACTCGGCCGTCGACGGCGAGGCGGGCGACTTCCACCTGGTCCACCTGGGCGCCCGTGCGCTGGGCGGCGCCGGCCTGGTGTTCACCGAGATGACCTGCGTCTCCCCCGACGCCCGGATCACGCCGGGCTGCGCGGGCATGTACCGACCGCGGCACGTCGACGCCTGGCGGCGCATCGTCGACTTCGTCCACGCCAGCTCGGACGCTGCGATCGCGATCCAGCTCGGCCATGCCGGGCGCAAGGGGGCCACGCGCGTGGCCTGGGAGGGGGCCGACGAACCCCTGGACCAGGGCGCCTGGCCGCTGCTGAGCGCATCGCCGCTACGCTACCTGCCCCAATCGCAGGAGCCGCGCGAAGCCGGCGCGGCCGACCTGGCGAGGATCCGCGACGATTTCGTGGCGGCCACCCGGATGGCGGCGCAGGCCGGTTTCGACCTCCTCGAGCTGCATTGCGCCCACGGCTACCTGCTCTCGAGCTTCCTGTCGCCGCTGACGAACCGGCGCACCGATGCCTACGGTGGCAGCCGCGCCAACCGCGCGAGGTTCCCGCTCGAGGTGTTCCGGGCCATGCGGGCCGCCTGGCCGGCCGGGCGGCCGATGTCGGTGCGCCTGTCCTGCCACGACTGGGCGGCGGGCGGCAACACGCCCGACGACGCGGTCGAGTTCGCCCGGATGTTTCGCGACGCCGGCGTCGACCTGGTCGACTGCTCCTCGGGGCAGGTATGGCCGGACGATGCGCCGGTCTACGGCAGGATGTACCAGACGCCCTTCGCCGACCGCATCCGCAACGAACTGGGCATCGCGACCATGGCCGTCGGCGCCATCTACGAAGCCGACCATGCCAACAGCATCATCGCCGCCGGGCGCGCCGATCTCTGCGCCCTCGCCAGGCCGCACCTGACCGATCCGGCCTGGACGCTGCACGAAGCCGCGGCGCTCGGCTGGCAGGGCATCGAATGGCCCCGGCCCTACCGCTCGGCCCGCGCGCAGTACGAAACCAATCTCGGCCGGATGGCCGCCACCACCAGGCCGCAGTGAGCGGCATACGAGGAGACGCCCGATGCACCGGATACTTCAGCCCGCAGGATGGAAGCGCCCCGCCGGCTACGCCAACGGCATGACGGCCCGTGGCCGCCAGGTCTTCGTCGCCGGCCAGGTCGGCTGGGACGGCCAGCAACGCTTCGTGAGCGAGGACTTCATCGCGCAGATGGGCCAGGCCCTGCGCAATATCGTCGCGGTGCTCGCGGAGGGCGGCGCCGGGCCCGAGCACATCGCGCGCATGACCTGGTACATCCTCGATCGCGACGAGTTCAACACGAGGACCGCCGAGATCGGGCCGGTCTATCGCGAGATCCTCGGGCCGGTATTCCCGGCGATGAGCGTCGTGCAGGTGAGCGCACTGCTCGAAAGCGCCGCCAAGGTCGAGATCGAGGTCACCGCCGTCGTTCCCGACTGAACGCGACGCGGGCCGGGGCAGGCCGTGCACGGCCCGGCCCGGCCCGCCGCGTTCAGGCCTTGTCCAGCGCCTGCGACAGGTCGGCGATGATGTCGTCGATGTGTTCGATCCCGACGGACAGGCGCACCGTGTCCTCGGTGACGCCGGCGGCCTCGAGCTCTTTCGCCGAGAGCTGCCGATGCGTGGTGGAGGCGGGGTGGCAGGCCAGGGTGCGCGAATCGCCGATGTTCACCAGCCGGAGCACGAGCTGCAGGGCGTCCTGGAACCTGGCGCCGCCGTCGCGGCCGCCTTCCACGCCGAAGGTCAGGATGCCGGACGGTCGGCCGCCGAGGTACTTGCGCGCCAGGGCGTGATCGGGGTGGTTCTCGAGCCCGGCGTAGTTGACCCAGCGCACCTTCGGGTGCCTGGACAGGAATGCGGCGATCGCCGCGGTGTTCTCGGTGATGCGCTCCATCCGCAGGCCCAGGGTCTCGATGCCCTGGAGGATCTGGAAGGCGTTGAAGGGGCTGATCGCCGAGCCGGTATTGCGCAGCGGCACGACGCGGGCCCGTCCGATGTACGCCGCTTCGCCCAGCGCCTCGGTATAGACCACGCCATGGTAGGAGACATCGGGCTCGTTCAGCCGCCTGAAGCGCTCCTTGTGGCTGGCCCACGGGAACTTGCCCGAGTCGACGATCGCGCCGCCCAGCGAGTTGCCGTGGCCGCCGAGGTACTTGGTGAGCGAATGCACCACGATGTCGGCGCCATGCTCGAAGGGCCGCAGCAGGTAGGGAGTCGCGACCGTGTTGTCGACGATGAGCGGGATGCCATGGCGGTGCGCGATGGTCGCGAGTGCCTCGATGTCGGTGATGTTGCCCAGCGGGTTGCCGATCGATTCCACGTAGATCGCCTTGGTCCGCTCGTCAACCAGCGCTTCGAAGCTTCCCGGGTCACGGGCGTCGGCGAACCGTGCCTCGATCCCGAACTGGGGCAGGGTGTGCGCGAACAGGTTGTACGTGCCGCCGTACAGGGTGGCCGCCGACACGATGTTGTCGCCGGCCTCGGCGATCGTCTGCAGCGAGTAGAGGACCGCCGCCTGCCCCGAGGCGAGCGCCAGCGCCCCGACACCACCCTCGAGCGCGGCGACCCGTTTCTCGAGCACGTCCTGTGTCGGGTTCATGATCCGGGTGTAGATGTTCCCCGGTACCTTGAGGTCGAACAGGTCGGCTCCGTGCTGGGTATCGTCGAAAGCGTAGGAGACGGTCTGGTAGATCGGCACCGCCACCGCGCGGGTGGTCGGTTCGGGGGTGTAACCGCCGTGCACGGCGATCGTCTCCAGCTTCATTTCGATGCTCCTCGGCAAAAAGTAGGGCCATATCTTGCGACAGCCGGCACGAATCGGGAACGAATCGATTGCCATGTCCTGATGCGGCCGGCGCATGAAGGATCGCGCCGCCCCGGCGAATGCGGTCCGGCCCCGTGATCGGGTGCAGGACTTGCTGGCCGCCGCGCGTGTTGCCTCGCTCCCGCGTTCAGGTCCACAATGGCCTGTACCGGGCCGCCATGGCTCGCGCATGAACGACAAGAACACCGGAGAGATTCGATGCACGCCTCCCTCAAGGCCATCGCGTATGTCGTGCTCGCGTTGCTGCTGGTGGCAGCGCTCTACGCGGCCTACATGTCGCTGGTCAACTGGCACGGCATCGGTGTCTGAGGAGACGATGCCGTGAACAAGCGCCAATCCCGGCTGTTCGCACTGGTGGGCACCGGTCTCGCGACGGTCGTCTTCCTCGGCCTGACGCTCGACAGCCACCGCCAGTTCGGCGAGCTCACCAACGCCGAGAACCTCACGCCCGAGGTCATCCACGGCAAGGACGTCTGGCACAAGTACAACTGCATCAATTGCCACACGCTCTTCGGCGAGGGCGCCTACTACGCCCCCGACCTCACCAAGATCACCCAGCATCGCGGCGACGCCTACCTCAAGGCCTACATGCGCGATCCCGGGCGCTTCTACGACGAAGAGCGCCATCGCCGGCTGATGCCCAAGCAGGACCTGTCGGATGTCGAGATCGACGACCTGATCACTTTCCTTGACTGGGTGTCCAAGGTCGACAACCAGGGCTGGCCGCCCCGGCCGATCCTGGTCACCGGCGCCACGATCCCCGGCACCGACCTGAGCGCGGCGCAGCTCACGTCCGGCGGCGAGCAGAAGGGCGCCCTGCCGCCCGGCGCGCGCCCGGTCACCGACGCGCTCGACCCGATCGCCCAGGGCGAGGCGCTCTTCAACACCGTTTCGCCGGCGTGCAACGCGTGCCACTCGATCGCCCCGGGCGTCGACATGGCCGGTCCGTCGCTCGGCGGCATTGCGACGACTTCCGCCAGGCGCATCGAGGACCCCGACTACAAGGGCGAGGCGACCGACGTCGCCGGCTACATCCGGGAGTCGATCGTCGCACCCAGCGCGCACCTGGTGCCGGGCGCGATGTACTCGGCCGGTGGCCAGAGCTTCATGCCGGCCAACTACGCCGAGTTGCCGCCCGAGCAGATCGACCAGCTGGTCGCCTACCTCGAGACCTTGAAGTGAACCGGACGCCGTACGGAGAGCCCCGATGAGATATCGTTCCCAGGAGGTTCCCTACTGGTACTTTGCCGTCGCGGTGCTGCTGTTCGGCCTGCAGATCGTGTTCGGCCTGCTGTCGGCGACGAAGTACCTCGGTCCGGATCCGCTGCTCTACATCCTCCCCTTCGACGTCACGAAGCTGATCCACACCAACCTGCTGATCGTCTGGGTGCTCACCGGGTTCATGGGCGCCACCTACTGGATGGTTCCCGACGAATCGCGCACCGAGCTCTACAGTGTCAAGCTCGCCTACGTGCAGCTCGTGCTGTGGGTGATCATGGGCGTGACCGCCATCATCGGCTACCTGTTCCGCTGGGGCACGGGCAACAAGATGCTCGAGCAGCCCCTGCCGCACAAGATCGTGATCGTCATCGTGATGCTCATGTTCCTCTACAACATCGGCATGACGATCCGCAAGTCGGGCCGATTCACCACGACCGAGGGCGTGCTCCTGCTCGGCCTGGGTTGCTCCGCGGTGCTCTACCTGCCCGCCCTGTTCGAGTTCGACAACTACACCGTCTCGATCTTCTACCGGTGGTGGACCATCCACCTGTGGGTCGAGGGCGTCTGGGAAATGATCCAGGCGAGCTTCCTCGCCTACCTCCTGATCCGCCTGTCGGGCGCCGATCGCGAGGTGATGGAGAAATGGCTCTACGTGATCGTCGGCCTCGTCTTCATCGCAGGCATCCTGGGCACCGCGCACCACTACTACTGGGTGGGCGTGCCGGCCTACTGGCTGCCGATCGGCGGCTTCTTCAGCGTGCTCGAACCCGTGGCCCTGGTCGGCATGGCCGTCTACGCCTACGCGGCGATGCGGCGCAGCGGCGTGGCCCACCCCAACATGCTGGCCTTGCACTGGACCATCGGCAGCGCCCTCTTCACCATGTTCGGCGCCGGGCTGCTGGGGCTCGCCCACACGTGGCCGTCGATCAACCAGTGGACCCACGGCACGCTGATCACGGCCATGCACGGCCATGCGGCCTTCTATGGCGCCTACGTGATGATCATCCTGGCCATGGTCAGCTTCGCCCTGCCGACGTTCAGCCGCGATCGCCCGGTCGGTGGCACGGCGGTCGGCTACTGGGCCTTCTGGCTGCAGCTCGCCGGCATGTTCGGCATGACCCTGTCGTTCGGGACGGCCGGCATCGGCCAGGTCTATCTCGAACGCATCCTCGGCCTCGGCTTCCTCGATACCCAGCTCAAGATCCAGGTGCATTTCCTGATGCTGCTGTTCGCCGGCGGGGTGTTCGGCACCGGGGTGGCCCTGTTCATCTGGGACTTCTTCCGCTTCCGGCCGCGCTTCGAGGCCCTGGCCGAAGCCGACGAGCGGGCGGGCGACGAGGCCTCGATGCGAGCCGGGGCGCGTACCGCCTAGATGGCCGGCCCGTCGCCCGCGTCCTCGCCCGTCTCTCGGATCGAGGCTTCCGCCGGTCCCGAGCCGTTCTACCTGCCGCTCGGCGAGGAGGTCGGCGTCTTCGAGCGTTGCCACCAGCAACAGCTCGCGGTGATGCTCAAGGGGCCGACCGGCTGCGGCAAGACCCGCTTCGTGGAGCACATGGCC
>DAIMFM010000065.1:0-13116 GCA_036724585.1 Burkholderiaceae bacterium
CATGGCGAGCCCGCGCAGGGCGAGCGCCGGTGCATCGTCGCGCAGCGCGACGCGGTTCAGCGCCGCGAGGGGATCGCCGGCGGCCAGCGCGCGCGCCGCGGCGGCGATGGCGCGGTCGTCCGATGCCATCGCCCGGGCTCAGTTCGCGGCCGAGCGCGAGAACAGGTTCATCACCAGCACCCCGGCGATGATCAGGGCCATGCCGGCGAGCGCCGGGAAATCGAGCCTCTGGCCGAAGACGATCCAGCCCACCGCCGTGATCAGCACGATGCCGAGCCCGGACCAGATGGCGTAGGCGACCCCGACCGGTATCGTGCGCAGGGTCAGCGACAGGAAGTAGAAGGCGATCGCATAGCCCACCACGACCACGAGCGATGGCAGCCATCTCGAAAAGCCCTCGCTCGCCTTGAGGGCGGAGGTCGCGACGACCTCCGCCACGATGGCGACGCCGAGGAATCCCAAACCTTTCATGCTCGATCTCCGGGCTTCGACTACTCTGGTCCCATCCATTGTTCCCGAGGAGGGATGGCGATGATCGTTTCGATCGTGACTTTCAGGCTGCCGCAGCGCTGGACCGTCGAGCAGGCGGCCGAGGTCTTCCAGTCGACCGCGCCGAAGTACCTCGGCAAGCCGGGGCTGGTGCGCAAGCACTATTACCTGGCCGAATCGGGCGATCGCGCCGGCGGCATCTACTTCTGGGAATCCAGGCAGGCGGCCGATGCCTGCTATACGCAGGAATGGAAGGACGCCGTCGCGCAGAAGTACGGTTCCCCGCCCGACATCCTCTTCGTCGAGGTACCGGTGACGGTCGACAACGTCGCCGGGGCGATCCAGTCCACCTGAGCGGCCGCGCAGGCGCCGGGCGCACCGTCAGCCGGGCCTGCCCGTCCCGGGGTTCGCCGCCTGCCATTGCTCGAAGCCGAGCTGCTTCATGTCGAAGGTGTCGCGCGTGCGCACGTAGCGGCCCGGGCTCTGCATCCGGCCGATGATGCCGAGCCTGGCCCCATCGACATGGCAGCGCTCGACGTTGGTGATCGCCTCGTCCAGCGCATGGATCGCGACCACGTCGGCCAGGACGATCATGTTGCCGCTGCCATGCCCGACGGGGATGAGCTCGCGCAGCCTGCACTCGAAGGCGGCGGGGCTCGCCGCGATCCGCGGCACCGAGATCTTCTCCGAAGGCACGGTCTCGAGGCCGGCCACGGAGAGTTCGCTCCAGTCGGGCGGGAAGTCGGTCGCGGTCACGTTCATGCGTTCGGCGAGCGCCTCCGAGACCATGTTGACCACGAACTCCCGGTCGCGCTCGATGTTGGCGAGCGAATCCTTGCGGCGCTCGGCGGGCCGGCCGATGCCGATGCACAGGACCGGCGGGTTGCCCGAGAAGCAGTTGAAGAAGGAGAAGGGCGCGGCGTTCTGGCCGCCCTCGCCGTTGTTGGTGACCAGCCACGCGATGGGGCGGGGCACGACGAGCGAGGTCATCAGCTTGTAGCAGAGGCCCCCGTCGAGCGTGGCGACATCGAAGAACATGCGGTGCTCCGTTGCCGGCCGGGCCGGCGCGCGATCGGGCTCAGGCCGAATCGCCGAAGGTGGAGGGAACGAAGCCGGGGATGGCCTCGCGCTTCTCGAGCCACCAGCCGTAGTTGGGCGGCATCAGCGCGAAGTGGTCCGCGATGCCGAGCTTGCGGGCGGCGTCGACCGGCCAGTTCGGGTTGTAGAGCGCTTCGCGCGCCAGTGCGACGAGATCGGCGCGGCCTTCGCGCAGGATCGCCTCGGCCTGGCGCGGATGGACGATCACGCCGACGGCCATGGTCCGCACGCCGGCGTCGCGCCGGAGCCGCTCGGCGTACGGCACCTGGTAGCCGTAGTCCGGCGTGGCGCCCGAGCCGGCGCCACCGTGGATGCCGCCGCCGCTGCAGTCGATGACGTCGACTCCCACCCGCCCGAGTTCGCGGGCGAGCACGACGCTGTGCTCGAGCTCCCAGCCGGCGGCATCGACCGCCGACAGGCGCATGAAGAGCGGCTTGTGCGCCGGCCACTTGCCGCGCACATGCTCGGCGACCTCGATCGCGAAGCGCATCCGGTTCTCCAGGCTGCCGCCGTATTCGTCGTCGCGCTGGTTGGCGTGCTCGGAGAGGAACTGGTGGATCAGGTAGCCATGGGCGGCATGAATCTCGACCATGTCGAAGCCGGCGGCATCGGCCCTTTCCGCGGCCGCGCCCCAGGCCTCGACGAGGCCGCGGATCTCGGCCTTCGTGAGGGCGCGCGGGGTGGGCGAGCGCTTGTCGGCGGGAATGGCCGAGGGCCCGACGAGCTCCCAGCTGTCCCACTCGTCCGCCACCGGATCGACATCCTCGATCGTGAGCGGCCGGCCGCCTTCCCACGGACGCGTGAGGCGCGCCTTGCGGCCCGAGTGGCCGAGCTGGATGCCGGCCTTCGCGCCGCAGTGGTGGATCAGCTCGCGGATCCGGCGTACGCCCGCGACATGCTCGTCGCGCCACAGCCCGAGGTCGCCCACGGTGCCGCAGCCCTCGCGCGAGACCTTGGTCGACTCGACGCAGACCAGTCCGGCGCCGCCGGCGGCATAGCGTCCGGCGTTCATCAGGTGCCAGTCGGCGGCGAAGCCATTCCTCGCCGAGTACTGGTGCATCGGCGCGATCACGATCCGGTTCTTCAGGCGCAGTTCGCGCAACTCGATCGGGGTGAACAGCAGGGGCTGGCTCATCGCGTGCTTCGCCTTCTTCAGTGGCCGGCGAGGCGCCAGGCGCCGTCGTCGCTGCGTGCCACGCGGCCCGCCGCCAGCAGTTCGTCGAGGTGCTGGCCGACGGTACGCGACTCGATGTCGCCCACCATCGGGCTGTCGTAGCCCTCGGGGTAGACCAGGCCGATGCCGATCATGTCCTCGATTCGTCGCGGCGCCTCGGCGAGCAGGCCGAGGATCTTCTCCTCACGCGCATCGAGCCGGGATTCGTAGGCCGCGAGATCGGCCAGCATCCGGTCGCGATCGGTATACACCCCGCGATGGTGGGAGGTGATCCAGACCCGCGCCGGTATGGACGGCAGGCGCTCGAGCGAGCGCCGGAAGGCGCGCAGGTCCGAGGTGGCGTCGCCGTAATAGGGACCGAAGCCGGTCAGGTCGATGTCGCCGATGAAGGCGATGCCGCCGGGCTGGACCAGGAGTACGCAGTGGCCGCGCGTATGGCCCGGCATGTGGAGCGCCTGGACCGAGACGCCGCCGCCGAGGTCCCAGCGCTCGCCGTCGCGATAGGCGATCGCGTCGGGCCGCGGCACATAGTTGAACTCCTCCTCGATCTTGCGGCGGAACGCGCCCATGGCATCGGGGTCGTAGCCGAAGTGCGCTGCCAGGCCCGCCCAGCTGCGGGCGGCGTCGACATCGTCCTCGTGCACATGGACGGGCGCATGGGGCACACGGTGCAGCCCCGCCATGTGGTCCTCGTGCACATGGCCGAGGATCACCATGTCGACCTCGTCGAACTCGGGGCCGATCCGGTTGGCCACGCGTGGCGTGTCGAAGGCGACGCGCATGTCCGCCCCGGTGACGATGACCTGGTTGCCATCCGGATACTTGCCGGTCTTCTCACCGAAGAAAACGCGCACGGGGCCGAAATCGGCGCTGGGTTCACTGCTCATGGGAATGCGGGGGTCTCCAGGGCACATGCGCCCGGGCCAGGATGGGCCGCGGGCGCCAGACGGCCATTCTAGCGTCGATGCCTCGCGGCCTGCCGCTGGCCCGACGGTGGATGGCGCGGCCGTCCGCGTGGCGGCAAGCGCCGGCAAGGGCCCGCCGGCGCGGTGTTCAGTCGCCGGCGGCGGGCGGATCGATGCGCTCGAAGCGCGCGAGCTCGCGGTTCTTGCGGACCTCGTCCCAGGCGTGGATCGCCCCGCCGATCGCGATCCAGACCCCGTGGGGCAGGAGCAGCGCCGCGGCGGCCGCGAAGCCGAGGTTGAAGGGCGCGTCGGAATTGCCGAAGCGCGCCGGCACCATGGCGCCCGTGAGCACGACGCACTTCTCCAGGCCCGCCGCGGCGATGGCCGCCGCCGTATCGGTCATGGTGTCGGTGCCGTGTACCAGGACCAGGGCGTCCTCCTCGCAGTGGCGACAGGCCGACACGACCATGTCGCGATGCGCCTGCGTCATGTCGAGGCTGTCGACCAGCATCAGGGACGAGATCGGCGGCAGCGGGTCGATGCGCGCCGCTTCGAGCAGTTCGGGCAGGCAGGTCCGGCCGAAGCCGAGCGCGCCGGTACGGGGGTCGTAGACCTTGTCGAAGGTCCCGCCGATGGCGATCAGTCGCAGGCTCATTCGCGAATCATCGCATGGCGCGCCGGCCGGCTCGCTAGAATGCCGGGGAGAGGGGGGAGACCCGCAAGGGGTCGCGCACATGTTCGAACAGGTCGTCTTCGCCGGCGGCGGCCAGCGCTGCTGGTGGCAGGCGGGATTCTGGGATGCCTTCGCGCCGGCCACCGGCCTCGCGCCGAAAGTCGTCGGCGCGGTATCGGCCGGCGCCGCCACCGCGTGCATGCTGCTGGCGAGCGATTCCCGCAAGGGGCTCGCCCACTATCGCGAAGTGCTCGCCGGCTCGCCGCGCAACGCCTACTGGGGCCGCCTCCTGCGACGCAACGCCCGGGTCTTTCCCCACGAAGCGATCTACCGCGCGGCGCTGCATACCCTCCTGGGCGGATCGGCCTTCGAGCGCCTGCGCCAGCGCGGCACCGACATCCGCATCGCCTACGCCCGTCCGCCGGAATGGATGGCGCCGCGCGCCGCCGTGGCGCTCGGGGTGCTCGCCTATTCGCTCGAGCGCAGCCTGGTCAAGCCGCTGCACCCGACCTGGGGGCGCCGCCTGGGCTTTCGCTGCCAGGTCGGCCGCCTCGCCGACTGCCCCGACATCGAGGCGCTGGTCGCCCTGATCATCGCCTCGAGCTGTACCCCGCCCTTCACGTCCCTGCAGTATCGCGACGGCGAGCCGGCGCTCGACGGCGGCCTGGTCGACAATGTCCCGGTCGGCGTGGTCCCGGCGGACCGCTCGACCCTGGTCCTCACGACGCGACGCTATGCGGGGCGGGCGCCGATCTTCATGCGCGGCGCCCTCACCTATGTGCAACCCTCGCGTCCGATACCGGTCTCGCGCTGGGACTACACCGCGCCTTCGCTCTACGAGGCGGTGTACCGGCTCGGTCGCAAGGACGGCGAGCGCGCCGTCGCGGCGATCGGGCGCGGACGCTTCATCCCGGTCCTCGCCAGCGCGGCCGCGGCCTGAAGCGCTGGCAGGGCAGGAACGCAGACGAGGAGAACGACATGGACAGGAACGCAACGCCGGTGGCCTGGATCACGGGAGGCGCCACCGGCATCGGCCGCGCCTGCGCCCGCGAACTCGGCCAGGCGGGACATACGGTGGTGATCTCGGGACGGCGCGAGGCGGTGCTCGCCGAGGCGCGCGACGAGCTGGCCGCCGACGGAATCGACGTCCGGGCGCTGGCGCTCGATGTCGCCGATTCGGCCGCCGTGGCCGCTGCCGCCGCGCGGATCCAGGGCGACTTCGGCCGGCTCGACGTGCTGGTGTGCTCGGCCGGCATCAACGCCCCCAATCGGTACTGGCGCGACCTCACGCCCGATGCCTTCGCCCGGGTGAGCGCCGTCAACCTCAACGGCGTGGCCTTCTGCGTGGCCGCGGTCCTGCCGGGCATGCGCGAGGCGGGCGCCGGGGCCATCGTCGTGGTCTCGTCCTGGGCCGGCTGGCGCTACACCGGTTTCACGGGCGCGGCCTACGGCGCCACCAAGTTCGGCCTCGCCCCGCTGGTCGAGAGCATCAACGACCAGGAGGGGCGCAACGGCATCCGCGCCACCCTCCTCTGTCCCGGCGAGGTGGCCACGCCGATCCTCAAGTCGCGGCCCATGCCGCCGCCCGACGAGGACATCGCCCGGATGCTGGTGCCCGAGGACGTCGCCGCGGCGATGATGTTCGCGGTCTCGATGCCGCCGCGCGCCTGCATCAACGAATTGGTGATCAGCCCGACGTGGAACCGCATCTACAGCGGGGCGGACGACCTGACGCCGCCGCGCCAGGAGCGCCAGCGGGACACCCGCGGCTAGAGGGCCGCGGCCGGGATCGCGCGGGCGATCAGTTCCTCCCACTGGCCGCTGTCGGCGGGCCAGGGGCTCGACTCGAGCGCCCGCAGGATCTCGCCGAGTTGCCAGCCGGGTGGCTGGCCGAGCGAGACGGGGCGCTCGCGCCAGATGCGTCGTACCAGGTTGGAGGAGATCGCGAAGCGGCCCGCGATCGCCTCGATGACCGCCCGGTCCTGGCCGGCGTCCACCGCGCGCGCCAGCAGCGCATGCCAGTGCATCGCGTGGGCGGTGTCGTGGCGTGCCGCGAGTCGCCTGAGGTCGAAGCCGGGTGCGTCGCGATGCCGGCCCGCGTCTTCCCGGTATTCGTGCGAAGGATCGCCGCCGGCGTCCTCGGTCTCGAGGGCATCCGCGCGCAGGAGGTCGATCGGCACCAGGGCCTCGGCGAAGAAGGTCGCGAAGGCCGGCAGGTTGCCCAGCACATGGGCGCGCATCGCCGCCTGGCGCGGTGCCAGCGCCAGCCAGTTGTAGGCGCCCAGGTGCTGCCCCGCGCCGGTGCGCTCGAGCTTGGCGAGTGTGACGGGGTCGAGGCTGGCGAGGATCTGTGCCGCGATGCGCTGCTCGATCGCCGCTTCGCGCAGGGCTATGGAGCGCAGCGCCCGGCCGTAGAAGGCGACGTCCACGATGCCGTCGCGCAGGGCGCGCCGCAACTGCGCCAGGAAGTCGGGATAGCGGGTGCTGCGCTCGAAGATCGTGGCCGGGGCGCCCGGCTCGAGGCGCGGCGCCAGCGCGAGGTGCGCGCCGCGGGCCGGGCCGGCGCGCTCGAGGATCGTGAGCATCTCGTCGGCCAGCGCCTCGAAGAGCAGGTCGAGCCCCTGCTCGGGCCGGCCGCCGGCCGATTCGAGCGAACCGAGCCAGTCGACCAGGGAGGCGAGCATGCGGTCGGTGAGCAGCTCGTGGAAGTCGTGGACGCGGTGCTCGCGGGCGACGCCGAGGAAGCGCAGGTTCAGCCCCCAGGCGCGGGTGAGCTGCGTGAAGATCGGGTTGCGCATCAGCGACAGGCGCGATGCAAGCGGCAGCAGCACCACGAAGAGGCGCCAGTCGGACGAGGGATTGCGGAAGACCAGCGCGCGCGGGCTGTCGATGTAGGCGCGGGCGAGATGCGCCAGCTCGGGGCCGACGCTGCCGTCGTCGCGCAGTTCGTCGTCGATCGGGTAGCGATCGACGCGAAGGGATTCGGCGCCGTTCAAGCCGCCCCGGTCAGTCGGAGCGCTTGGCCGCGAACAGGAGGCCGCCGCCGATGGCGACGATGGCGCCGGCGATGGCAGTGCGCATCGCGGAACCGCGGGCAAGGGCTTCGATGACGAACAGGACCCCCGCCGTCAGGACGATGCGGGCGGTGGAGGCGGTACGCTGCGCGGGGCTGAGCCGGGTCATGGCCTTAATCTACTCCACTTCCTGCGCAATCGGGG
The DNA here is from genome assembly GCA_036724585.1 of Burkholderiaceae bacterium. GTDB lineage: Bacteria > Pseudomonadota > Gammaproteobacteria > Burkholderiales > Burkholderiaceae_E > JAMLIN01. Next base: position 7,558 of record DAIMFM010000065.1, read on the forward strand.
GAAGTCGGTACTGCCGACGATGGGTCTCCCCGATGGTATAGGCACGGGAGCCCGGCTGCTGGCCGATCGGCTGTCCAGCGGCCGCTTTGCCCGGACGGACGACGGCGCAGTACCAGCCGGGCTGGCGGCCGAGCACCATGTCGCGGCCCGCGCCTTCGTAGAAATGGAGATCCAGCTTGTAGCAGGGCCGGCGCGGCAGGGTCACCGAGAGCAGCAGCTCGCCGATCTCGAGCCGGTCGCCGATCCAGACGTCGGCCTCGAGCAGGCCCTCGACCAGCAGGTTCTCGCCGAGGCTGCCCGGCCGGGCGCCGAACGCGACGCCGGCACGGGCGGCCCGCCGCGCCCAGTCGGCATAGTGTTCGACCGGATAGACGTAGACGGCCTTGTCGAGGCCGCCGTGCACCGTGGGATCGGCCTGTTCGTCGCCCGCGATCCCGAGGGGGCCGAACTCGACCGCGACCGGATCGTCGAGCGTGCTGAGCGGCCGCTTGACGATGCCCGACAGGACGTCCACCGACCGGCCGTCGATCGTGCCGCGCAGTCGCGCCGCGGGCCCGGCGCAGATCGCGAGCAGGCGGGCGGGCCGTCGCTGGTGCGTCGGGCCCGCAGTCCCGGGGCGTGCGTGCACCGCGGCGGGCCCGGGCGGATCGTCGGTGATGGTCATGGGCGTGGATGCTAGCGCGGCTTGACCCCATGTTCCCAATGCGGAGAATCCAGACGTCCGGCGCAGGCCCTCGGCATGGCGGCGGCATCACACCCGAAGCCCTGTCCGCGCCAGGAGACTCGCTCTTGCCAACGGCGATCGAATGAACGGCACGCCCGCCAACGGCACGCCGGCGCCATTGGTCGACGTGGCCCGCTGGTGGCGATCGGTCGGTCCGGAGACCTTGCGCGCCGACCTGCTCGCCGCCTTCCTGGGCGCCCTGCTCGTCCTGCCGCAGGGCGTCGCCTTCGCGCGGCTCGCCGGCCTGCCGCCCGAGTTCGGCATCTACACCGCGCTCGTGCCCTGCGTGGTCGCGGCGCTCTTCGGCTCGAGCCTGCACGTCACCTCGGGTCCCACCAACGCCCTGTCGCTCGCGATCTTCGCGATGCTCGCCCCGCTCGCGCCGACCGGCAGTCCCGAATACATCCAGCTCGTCCTCGCGACGACCCTGCTCGTGGGCCTGATGCAGCTGCTCATCGCCACGCTGCGCCTCGGAGTGCTCGCGAACTTCATCGCCCCCTCGGTGCTGACCGGATTCGTCGCCGGCGCGGCCTGCCTGATCGGCTGGCACGCGCTCCTCGGCCTCGAAAGCCTGTACCGGGAATCGGCGAGCGGCGGCGCGATCGAGCTCGCCATCGCGGTCGCCACGCTGCTGGCGACCATCGCGGTGGCCCGCTGGCGGCCGCGCTGGCCAGCGATGCTCATCGGCCTGCTGTTCGCCTGGGTCCTGGCCACGTTCGCCGCCCGCGCCGGCTTCGCGGCGCAGCCCCTGGGGGCGCTGCGCCAGGTCCTGCCGCCGCTGTCGAACCCCCTGCCCTCGCCCGGGCAGCTGCCCTCGATCCTGGGCATCGCGCTCGCGCTCACCCTGATCTCGCTGGCGCAGTCCATCTCGATCGCCAAGGCGATCGCGCAGCGCTCGGGCCAGGTCCTGCACACGAACCGCGAGATCCGCGGCCAGGGCCTGTCCAACATCGCCGGCAGCTTCTTCTCGTCCTACGTTTCCTGCGGTTCGTTCAACCGCTCGCTGCCGAACTACGAGGCCGGCGCCCGGACCCCGCTGGCCGCGGCCTTCTCGGCGCTCTTCCTGCTGCTGCTGGTGGGCCTGGCCGGCCCGCTGATCGCCGGCATCCCGCTGGCGGCCATCGAGGCCCTGCTGCTCTATGTCGCCTGGCAGCTGGTCGACATACCCAGGATCCGCACGATCGCGCGCTACTCGCATGGCGATGCGATCACGCTCGGGGCGACCTGGCTGGCGACGATGACGATCCGCATCGAGCTGGCGATCCTGCTCGGCATGGCGCTCGCCCTGGGCTTCTACCTGGACCTGAGCGCGCGCCCCGCGATGCGGCGGCTGGTGCCGTGGGGGCCGACGCGGCGCTTCACGCCGATCACCCAGATCGACGAGCCGGTGCGGGAGTGTCCCCAGCTCCTGCTGATGCGCATGGAAGGCGCGGTCTATTTCGCCGCCAGTGCCCATGTGCGCGACGAGCTCCGGGGCTACCGCGAGCGCACGCCGGGTCAGAAGCATCTCCTGGTCATGGCCAAGAGCATGAACTTCATCGACCAGGCGGGCGACCAGCTCTGGCGCGAGGAGCTCGGGATCCGGCGCGCGGCCGGCGGCGACCTCTACTTCCACCGGCCGCGCCCGCCGGTGCTCATCGCCTGGCAGCGCAGCGGCATGGCCGAGGAACTGGGTAGCGCCAATGTCTTCCAGACCAAGAACGAAGCGATCGCTTGCATCGTCAAGGAGCGGCTCGATCCGGGCATCTGCGCTACCTGCACCGCCCGGATCTTCGACGAGTGCGCGCTGCAGCCCGGCCCGGGACACTAGCCGAGGACCGCCTCGAGGGCCCGGGTCACGAGCTGCTCGCCGCTGGCGACGACCCGCTCGCGCCACCCGGGGTCATCGGGCCGGAAGGCCTCGAGCAGCTCGGCCTTGATCGCCCGCGTGAGGGGATCGCCGGGGTCGGCGGGCCGGCCGTGCGCATGCAGCCAGTTGTCGGCGCGGACCGCGCGCAGGACGCGCTCGAGCGGATGGGTGCCGAACTCCGGTGAAACGAAGGCGGAGCGGCAGCCCGCGGGCAGGCGCGCGGCCACCGCGTCGGCGAGCATGCCCTTGACCGGCGGCGAGACGGCCTTGCCTTCGGCGACCGCGATCACCTCCTCGCCGAAGACCTCGCGCTCGAATGCCAGCGCATCCGAGCCGGGTGTCGACGCCGACAGGAGCTGGTACTCCGCCCAGGGGCCCAGGCCGGTATGGACGTCGATCCAGGCGAGGGTCTCGAGCGCGCCGAACCAGTCCGCGACGAGTCCCAGTACATGGGCGGTCGCCGCCTCGGGCCCGGCGCCGCCGTACTGCACACCGGCCGGGAAACGGTACTGGCCCTCGGAGACCACCTGCTGGAAGCCGCGTTCGCCATGCCGGCCGATCCAGGCGCCCAGCGCCTGCCAGCGCGCCTGCTCGCCGGCCGGGTCGAGATCGGGCGGATTGAGCAGGGCCTCCAGTTCGACGTACGCATCGCTCGCCTCGGGCGCGAAGTCGTCCCGGAAATTGCGATTGAGGTCGACATTGTTCTCGTTGACCCGGCGCAGCCACGCGAAGCCATAGGGATTGAGCGCATGCAGGACCAGCACCGCGCCGTCGGCGGGCAGGCGCAGGGCGGCGAGCCTGTCCGCCAGGACGCGATGCTGGATCGCGGCGCCGGCGAAGCCTTCGACCCCGTGCAGTCCGCTCGAGAGCACCACCGCCCGGCGGGGGCGCCGCGCGCCGAAGACGCAGCAGTCGATCGCGAGCGTTTCGCCCTCGGGCCCGCGCGCGCCGATGGCGCGCGAGTCGATGACGACGCCGTGGCGCGGCGCCAGTGCGCCGGCACGCGCCAGGAGCATCTCGCGCGACCGGCGATAGGTGGCCGGGAAGAACTCGGCAAGGGAGGCGGGCATGGCGGCCTTGGGCAAGGATCAGGTGATGTCGATCGCCAGGCCTTCGAGCCCGGCCACGCCCGCCAGGCGGGTGCGCCAGCGCTCGCCGGCGCGCATGGGCTGGGCATCGACCAGGGTGCCGGTGCTGACGATGTCGCCGGCGGCGAGCCGCTGGCCGCGCTCGCGCAGGCAGCGCACGAGATGGGCGAGCGCCGCGACCGGGCCGTCGAGCACGTCGGCGCCGACGCCCTCGGCGACGGCGGACCAGGTGTCGTCCCCCGCATCGCGGCGCTCGAGCACCAGCGTCAGCGCGGCGAGCCGGGCCGCGAGCGTGGCGGGATCGCCCGGGGCGATGGCCGGCCCGATGTGCAGGCTGCCGTGCATGGCCTGCGAGGCCATGCTCTCGGCGGCCGAGAAGCGCCAGCCCGGATAGACGCTCTGGACGACCTCGACGCCGTGGGCGACCCAGCCGATGGCCGCCGCCACCGCATCGGGATCGTCGGCCGCCGGCGCATGGGCGAGGCCCAGCACGATCTCGGGCTCGAAGCGCGGCTCGGGGTAGCGGGCGGCGTCGAGGCGGACGCGTGCTTCGGCGAGCCGCTCCACGCCGCCCGCGTAGACGGGGCCCCAGATGGGCGCGGACACGCCGTAGATGGGCCAGATCCGGCGGTTGGTGAAGCCGATCTTGTACCCCACGGGCTGTTCGCCGCGCTCGGTCCGGCGCTCGCGGATCGCATGCTGGATGCGCTCGGCGGAGTCCATGGCGAGCTCGGCGTCGCGCAGCGCCGCGCTGATGGGTCGGGCACGATCGCTGCACTCGAGCAGGTGATCGGCCAGGCGGACTTCGGCGTCTGTGGGCATGCTGGTTCCTCGGCTGACCCGCCATTGTAGGGATCCGCGGGATACCTGCCGCGGCTCGCCTGGCGTGACTTGCTTAACGGTCAGGCGGACGGGGTGCTGGCAGGATCGCGGTTCGGCCATGAACAGGCGGCCGATGCCGCGGTGTAAGATCCGAGGTTCACTGGGCAATACTTTGCCCGGCCAGCGGTTCCACTTGCACGGCCACGCGGGTGTCTCGACCCGCTGCCCGGGCCGCGACGACGGAATACAGGACGGTGTACGGGGTACGCATCCGAGACCGGTTCGACCGGACCGCCTTCCGGGGCGGCATGGCAGCCACGCCCGACGGGCGGGCCGCGGGTTGGAGCGGGGCTCGTCCGAGGCGATCCGTCCGTCCCAGGATTTCAATCATGGAGATGCACCAATGAACGGTTCCGTGAACGCCGCGGTCGGCGGTATTGCCGTCAATCCGCCGGACTACGTCCGGCACAAGGCGATCATCGACTGGGTCGGCTCGGTGGCGGCGCTGACGCGCCCCGATCGCATCGTCTGGGCCGACGGTTCGCAGGAGGAGTACGACCGCCTGTGCCAGCAGATGGTCGATGCCGGCACGATGCGCCGGCTCAATCCGGCCAGACGGCCCAACAGCTATCTCGCCTGGTCCGATCCCGACGACGTCGCGCGCGTCGAGGACCGCACCTTCATCTGCTCGCAGAAGAAGGAGGACGCCGGGCCCACCAACAACTGGACCGATCCCGCGGCGATGCGCGAGACGCTCACCGGCCTGTTCGACGGCTGCATGCAGGGCCGCACGCTCTACGTCGTGCCGTTCTCGATGGGCCCGCTGGGCGGTGCCATCTCCGAGATCGGCATCGAGCTGACGGACTCGCCCTACGTGGTCGTCAGCATGCGCAAGATGACCCGGATGGGGCGCGAGGTCTACGACGTGCTGGGCACCGATGGCCGCTTCGTGCCCTGCCTGCACTCGGTGGGCGCGCCGCTGGCGCCGGGCCAGAAGGATGTGCCCTGGCCGTGCAACAAGACCAAGTACATCGTGCACTTCCCCGAGACGCGCGAGATCTGGTCCTACGGCTCGG